>JAQYWF010000079.1 GCA_030145105.1 Desulfosarcina sp. | reverse complement strand
TGACCTGGGGCAGCTGGGGCATGCGTTCTTCCATGGCGGAAAGAATCTCCACCCGCTTGATGGAGTCGATGCCCAGGTCCGCCTCGACGTCCATCTCCAGTCCGAGCATGTCGGCAGGATAGCCGGTTAGCTCGGAAACGATCGTTATCAAGGTCTTTTCAACCGCAGGCGCCGCACTGTCAGTCGAAGGGGCCGCTTGACTGGGTTGACTGGATGCCGCCATGCCGGGGTCAATTTCAGCCGTCAGAAACGCACAGATCTGGCCCAGGGTCTTCAAGGTGCCCACCATGTCGGGTGTGACCTGGGGCAGCTGGGGCATGCGTTCTTCCATGGCGGAAAGAATCTCCACCCGCTTGATGGAGTCGATGCCCAGGTCCGCTTCGATGTCCATCTCCAGTCCCAGCATGTCGGCAGGATAGCCGGTCAGCTCGGAAACGATGTCGATCAGTGCCTTGGATATCGCTTCGGCGGCAAGGGTTGGTTTTGTATGTTGCGACGCTGTTGTCGACGGATGTTTAAACGACAGAGAATCAGCAGGATCAGTGGTTTCGGGCATAACTGCCGAACTAATCGCCGGGGCACTCGCAGCGGTCGACGGGGAGAGATCTCCCATCGCCGGTGGCCGGGATGGGCTCGGTTCCGAATGAACAATGGGCGTGTGGATGTCTGCAGCAGCCGACATGGCGGGTTCCGCGGTCGATCCCATGAACATCCGGGTGCTTTTGATCATTTCCTGGAGGGTGCGGCTGGCCTGAGCCTGGGTATCCAGAAATTTCTGGTGCGCCTGCGCCGTTTGCTGCTGAAGCGACTGGATCGATTCCAGTCCTTTCTGGACAATGGCCAGCGCCCCGTTCAAGTTGGCTGTGTCGGTCTTGTTTAATTTCTGATCTTCGATTTCCCGGTTTTCGATTGGGCTTGTCGCTGCGGCTGCATGCATTGGCTTTCGGGTATCCATGGGCGTGGGCGTATTGACCACGGTTCGGTTTCGTGACGTGGCAGGCCCGCTTTCTGCTTGAGGGGATGGGGCCGTGCCCGAATGGTCGGTTTTGGGTGTCGAGTTTGTTTTACGGGGTGCCCGGTAATTGGTCCCGGATAGCGGAATGGTCATTTTCTGCGGGCGGACGGCTGGGGCTTCGGTTTCCCATCGCTTCAGGTCGAGGTCCACGCCAAGGGCAGCCAGATGGCCGATAGCGTGGGCCAGATCCATGATGCCCGAGGCTTTTCCGGAGGACCGGTCAAGGGCAATGACCGTGACGTTCCTCTCTTTGAGGGTGGCTCGGACGAGTCCGGAAAGCACCGTTTTGGGCCCCACCTCGACGAATGTGCGAACGCCGGATTCATAAAGATGTTCGACCGTTTCTTGAAACCGGACCGTAGAAGTCAGTTGTTGGCCAAGCATGTCTGCGCACTGTGAAGCGTCGGCCGGGTAGGGCGCCGCCGTCACATTGGCATATACCGGTATTCGGGTGGGGGTGAATGTTGCCTTTTCGGCGGCCATGCAAAATGGCTTTTGGGCCCCTTCCACGAGAGGGCTGTGAAAGGCGGCCGAAACCGGCAGGGAGATTGTTCGGTATCCCTCTTCAGCACATTCTGCCTTTGCCTGCTCAATGGCTTCGGTCGTCCCGGACAGCACGCCCTGATCGGGGCTGTTCAGGTTGGCCAGCACCACGTCGCTGATTTTATCGGCCAGTGCCCGTAAGCGGTCGATCGGTGCTTTTACGGCCAGCATGGTCCCGGCATCGACGTTCTTGCCGGCATCGGCCATCAGGCGTCCGCGCGTGACGCTCAAGGTTAACAGGGTTTCCTGGTTGATCCAACCGGCTGCATACAGTGCCGTCAGTTCACCGTAACTGTGACCGCAGGTCGCATCCGGCCTCACATTGAAGTACCCCAGCGCCGAAAGCATGGCCAGACTGACCGCTCCGATGGCCGGTTGGGCCACATCGGTCCGGCGAAGGGCACCTGCCTGGTCCTGTCGTTGTTCGTCGGAGAGGGCAGGGCGCGGAAACAGGATTTGCCACAGTGGTGGTTCCTGATCAAATCGGTGATCGGCAGCTTGGACGGCTTCCATGGCACCGGGAAAACAGCACACCAGATCACTGCCCATATGGGGATATTGGCTTCCCTGGCCGGGAAACATGAAGGCGATTTTTCCGGCAGTGTGAGGTGCGGGATCGTAATAGATCCCCTGCGCGGCCAAGACGGCAGGCTTGTCTTCGGTAACGACCGCGATGGCCTGTTGCAGCCGTTTTTTCAGATCGTTGCCGTCAAAGACGGTGTTTACCACCAGGATCAGCCGGTGACGATGATCGGACGAGAAAGCAGTCCGAAGTCTCCTCGCCGTCCACGACAGCGCGGCGGTGTCGAAGTCATCGCCAAGACCATTTTGAACCTGGAGAAGCCCATTGGTGATTGCCGCTGAATCCGGTCCCGAGAAAGCCAGAATTTCCACCGAACCATCCCAGGCAATCTCTTTTTTGTCAGGCTGATACTCCTCGAGCACCACATGAAAATTGCTGCCGCCGAATCCAAAGGAGCTGACGCCGCTGCGTCGCGGTGAGCCTTTGGCGGTAAACCAGGGCCGCGGGTCGGTATTGAGATAGAAAGGACTGGATTCGATTGCCAGCTTAGGGTCGGGTTTGCCTGCCTTGAGAGTGGGCGGGAGAACCTTGTTGTAGAGAGAAAGTGCTGATTTGATCAGTCCGGCGGCGCCGGCCGCCGCTTTGGTGTGGCCGATCATGGATTTTACTGATCCCAGTGCACAGTGGTTGCCGTTGGGGTTGATCGCTCCGAAGACTTTTTTCAGGGCGGTGAATTCCATCTCGTCGCCCACCCGGGTGCCGGTGCCATGGGCCTCTACCAATCCCACCGTTTCAGGCGAAATACCAGCATTTCGATATGCCTCAATCAGCGCCCGTGCCTGACCGTCGGGTCGCGGTGCATAGATGCTTTGCGATTTTCCGTCGCTGGAAGAGCCGATGCCTCGAATGACTGCATAGATCCGGTCTGCATCACGCTCGGCATCCTCGAGTCGTTTCAATACCAATATGCCGATGCCCTCGCCCAAAACCGTGCCGTCGGCATCCGAGGAAAAGGGCCGGGCGTCGCCGGTGTGAGAAAGGACACCCGTTTTGGAAAAGCACATGTGCATGAAGATATCGTTGATCGTGTCCACACCACCGGTGACCACCATGTTGCTTTTACCGGCAACCAGTTCCATCAGTCCCAAATGAATGGCCCCAAGACTGCTGGCACAGGCTGCATCCACGACGCAGTTGGTGCCGCCAAGATTCAGTCGGTTGCAGATCCGGCCCGCTACCACATTGCCCAACAGCCCGGGGAAGGAACTTTCTTGCCATGGTACATAACTTTCCGAAATATCTTCTATTATGGACGATTTCTGTTGGACGCTGAGTCCCTTGTTATCGAGCGCCTTGCGCCACAAGGGATGGCCCAGGCGTGATCCCAGGGAAATGACCAGCTCCTGTGTGCCGGTAACGCCAAGGATGACCGAGGTATGTTCACGGTCAAATTCACGATCGTCTCCATATCCGGCGTCTGTCAGGGCCATTTTGGCGGCTACTAAACCCAACAGTTGGGAGGTGTCCGTGGCCTCGAGAGATGCCGGCGGAATGCCGAATTCGGTGGGGTCGAAGGGCACCGACGGAAGAAATCCGCCGCGGTTGCAGTAAATGTGGTCCGGCTTTTTGGGGTCGGCATCGAAATAGTCGTTCAACTGCCGATGGGTCGCCGGCGGATCGGAAATACAGTCGATGCCGTTTCGCAGGGTCCGCCAGTACTCCTTTAAATTTCTCGATTTGGCAAACATGCTGCCCATGCCAATGATGGCAACCGGCTGATAGATTGAATTCGTATGGGGTGTCATTTTTGTGGTTTGTAATCATTTGGTGATGGTTTAGTCGAAGGGCCAAACGCGAAAAACGTATAGCGCTTAAAGTGGCCGTGCATCTGCCAAAAAAATAAGATGCTAAATATAATTCATTGGAGCCTAAAACACAAGGGATTGACACAAGAGTTATGACTTGTTAGGTAGATATAACAACTATTCAGGTTAACCGCTTATGATTCATTACTATACCAATCGAGAAATATCGGAAAAACTTGAGATCAATCTCGCGCGCTGGAAACGCTGGTCCAGGTCCTTTCTCCCTCCGGACCCGCTGGGGGGAATGCAATCGGGCTACGCGAGGCAATATGCCTTCAAAGATCTGTTCAAAGTCTATTTGGGCGGTCATCTGCTGTCGCATCTGAAACTGTCGATGGCGGAGAGCCAGCAGGTGCTCAACGATTTGTCGCCGTGGATGAAAAAAAATGGCTTTTTAGAATTGAATGGCGCAAATGGGGCGGTAACGGAAATCAGTGGTCAACCGAATGGCTGTCGCATCTATTTCTGTCCGGTCAGGGCAACGGGTGTCAAAAAAGGATCCGGTTTTTGCTATCTCATCCGTAAAACCGTTGGTACGCATTCGGATGACCTGACGACCGGTCTGATAGTCAAGGAAACAGTTGAAGAGACCATCATCCATATCGATATGACGGACAGCTGTTTTTTTCTTCAGGATCCGCATGTGCGCATGATTAATTTTTCACCGCTGTTCGCTGCGTTAGTCAAAAAACTTTACCATCAACCCCATTGAAGTCGCCTTGGCATAAGGATGACAGCTGCGCCTCAGTGATGGGGGAAACCATACCCGACCCAACGGATAGATCGATCCCCTGGTTTTTCAAGCCATTCAGTCGTAAAATCACGGCGGCGCCGAAGAGGAGGTTCAGGGCCACAGTCACCGTTTTACGATTTTGTGGCGGTTCGAGAACGGATCCTTTGACCCACTCGTTGAAGGCACCCATGGCCGGACCGCACCAGATCTGGTAGTCGATGGCCCGATCCGGCACACCGCTTTTGGCCCACAGCGACGCCCGTCCCAGATACGAGCGGAAAACCAGGGCCATTTTGTGTTTAGGGTCTTTTTGCGCCCGGTCAACCTGTACCGGGTCCCGTCGAGCGAAAAAGGCGCGTGTCTTTTCCCACTCCTCCTCAAACGAGCTTTTAAGGAAGGTCTCTTCCACCAGTTTTCGCTGGTCTTCCGGTGCATCCGCGAACCGGTCGTGAGTCCGATAAATATCGTAGAGCTTGGCACCACGCATGGAAAACATGGTGCCACGTTTGAGCACCTGGACCTTGACACCCATCTCGAACATGTCTGCTGCCGGTGCCATGATGACATCCGCCTGACGGGCCTCGGCCAGCATCTTTTTTACCAACGGGGAGGTGTCGGCCTCCACGCAGGATTGATTGACGGAACCGGTAAGGATGTATGCCGCACCCATGGCAAAGGCGGCAGCGGCCGATTCAGGGGTGGCGATGCCACCGGCAAGCCCCACGCGCAGGGGGACGCCGTAGTCGTGTTGCCTGGCCATCTCGTCACGGAGGGCCTTCATGGTGGGAAACAGGCACAAGGCGGGGCGGTTATCGGTGTGGCCGCCCGAATCGGCTTCGGCGGTCAGGTCTTGAGCCATGGGTATCTGGCGGGCCATTTTTGCCTGTTGGCCGGTGATCTTTCCCTGTTCCTTCAACCGTTGAAGCATCTTTTCCGCCGGTGGGGAAAAGAATTTCCGGGCAACCTCTTCGCGGGACACCTTGGCAATGATCCGATTGGGGCAAACGATCTTCCCCTGGTGGTTTCTATGAATGCCGTGGGTGCGGTATTGAACCAGGGGCATCGTCAGATCCATGTAGGCGGATGCCGAAACCAGTCGAACCTGCTTGGCCAGGTACAGGTCAACGGTTTTTTGTTCCAGCTCCATATCGTTGGGGCTGTGAATCAAGTTGAAGCCAAAGGGTAAGTTGCCGAGGTTTTTTTGAAGGGTATGGATGGCCGATTCAATCTGTTCGATGGGCAGTCCACCGGCTCCGAAAAAGCCGATCATACCCGCCTGGCTGGCAGCCTCCACCATGGCCGTGGAGGTGATGCCGTTGGCCATGGCCCCGCAGATATAAGCGAAATTTAATCCATGATCCGATTTAAAGCCAGGGTCTCCGAGGGACGCCAAGGCAAGGGGAGGCGACCATCCCAACAGGCGGTAAGCGTTGGCTACCGGTTGCGCGTGCGTTCCGAAAGTGGCCATTCCATCCTGCGCCACACCGATCTGGCCGTTGACGTCCACCACATAGAATGGTTGCCAAAGATTGCGCAGGGCTTCGCCAAATGCCTTCTCTCCGGTTTTTGGCAAGTGTTGGTCGGGCTTCCAGAACCCGTGGGGTTTCAATGCTGTATCCGTGTGGGTCAAGCTGCCGCTCCCTGTTGGTGGACCATTATTAATGGGTGTAATTGTTTTCGAATTAATTTCTCAAAGCATGTTCCCTTATCCAAGCCGCAGCTGTCTGTCAACCCGATCGAAATCAGGAATGATCCCTCGATTTTCTATTCCACTGGACTGTCTATCGGCGTTTTGCCTGTCATAAAAAACCGGGCGTAAGACCTGAACCACCCATATAGATGCAATACTTGATCGGTTTGCATGATCGATGGTTATCCTCTGGGGTGGTATTTTTTGTGGGCCTCAACCAACTGCCGATGGGCGACATGGGTGTAGATCTGGGTGGTTGAGATGTCCGCGTGACCCAGCATCATCTGTACGGCACGAAGGTCGGCACCCCCTTCGAGCAAGTGCGTTGCGAAGGAGTGCCTTATGCTGTGGGGGGTGATCTTTTTTTTTATCTTGGCCAGCCGGCCATACCGGCCGACAAGGTTCCAGAAACTCTGTCGGGTCATGGCACTGCCCCGTCGGGTGACAAACAGATCCGCGCTGGAACGGTCTTTCAACAGCAGCGGACGCGAGCGGTCCAGATAATCGTTGATGGCGTTTAGGGCCATCCGGCCGACGGGAACCACCCGCTCTTTGGATCCTTTACCAAAAACCCTGACAAATCCCGCCTCCAGGTTGATGCCGGTCATTGTCAATCGGATCAGTTCCGATACCCGCAAACCGGCTCCATAAAGCAGTTCCAACATGGCAGCGTCCCGTAACCCTTCAGGTTGATTCCGATCCGGAGCATCGATCAGGGCTTCTACATCGCCTACGGTCAATACGTCTGGCAGGTGCAATCCGGTTTTGGGCAGGTCGACCTGTTGCGCCGGATTTTTATCGATGATTTTTTCAGCAGTCAGAAACTTGAAAAAGCCCCGCAAGCTGACCAGGTGACGGGCACGGGACCGAGCGCTCAAGCCCCGGTTTCTTAGATGGATCAGATAGGCCAGGATCAGTCCCGCGTCGATATGGGAAACGGAGGTCGTTTTTTTCTTTTCCAGAAACAGGCCGAATCGCATCAGGTCCGTACTGTAGGCATCGATGGTCTTTTCGCTGAGGCCTTTTTCCATCACCAGGAAGACCTGATACTGATCCATGCGCTGAAGAAAGTCAGATGTGCCGTCCATCGACTACACCGGTACCCGGGGATTAAATGGTGTGGCATCGTTAAGCACCTGGGCACCGTCCTGACGGACCACGACCTGGTTTTCCATGCGGATTCCTCCCCATTCCGGCAGATAAACGCCCGGCTCCACGGTAACGACCATACCCGCTTCCAACCGGTCGTCTTTGATCGGACTCAACCGGGGGCCTTCATGAACCGCCAGGCCGGTACCGTGACCCAGGCTGTGGCCGAATTTGCCCGCATAGCCGCTGTGATCGATATGGTCCCGGGCAATCTTGTCCACCTGGGTGCCGCTGGCGCCCGCCTTGATGGCGACAATGGCCATGTCCCGCGCCGTGACAACCGTGTCGAACACTTTTTTGAAGCGGTCATCCGGTTCACCCATCACTACGGTTCGGGTGGTATCCGAGCAGTATTCGTCCAACCGGGCGCCCCAGTCGAAGAGGATGGGCTCCCCCCGGCCCAGCATGCGGTCCGTGGGCACGGCGTGGGGCAGCGCGCTGTTGGGGCCAGAAGCCACAATAACGGGAAACGACAACCCCTGTGCGCCGGTTTCGCGCATGGCCTTTTCCAAGGCCCAGGCCGCCTGCCTTTCCGACATGCCCGGTCGGATGGTATCCAAAACTTGAGAAAAGGCCTGCTCAGCCAACCGCAGGGCTTTGGTGATTCGTTGGATTTCGTCTTCAGATTTGATTTGGCGAAGGGTTTCCACCATGTTTTCCGTGGGAACCAGTTCTACCGGTGACTTTTGCTTATTCAGTGCGCCGGCGTAGGCCGAGTGATTTTTATGGGAAAGGCGCACACTCTCAAAACCGAGCCGGTGAATGCCCAACGATTTGGCGATCTCCGGCAATTCTTTTTCAAGGCCGCTTTTATGGCAGACAATCTCAAATCCGGCTGCCTCGGCTTGCGCCTGCAATTCATATCGGCTGTCGGTGACCAGTACCAGGTGGCGATTGGATATGATCAGCACCCCGGCGGTTTCATCGAACTGAGTGTCCTCTGCGGAAAAGCCGCTCAAATAATAGCGGTTCTCCTGGACCGATACCATCAAGGCGTCCAGTTCCTTTTCGGCAATCTCCTGCCTGATGGTGGTGATGCGCTTTTGAACAATCGAATTCAAAGCAACTCCTTTCGTACGATCATGGTGGGTTTCTCGCTCGCAAACGATTGACAGCATTACCCCCTTTTTATTATGATTAAAACTTCTTTTCAAGCCACGCCGTCATCAATCAACTGTTTCAATTTCCACTGACCCGGGCAGTGCAGCTGCCTGAAACGCTTTTGGAGGACCGGATGAAAATCGACACCCATCGCCATATCGATCAGTCTTTGTGCGGCAAACCCTTATTCGCGGAAAGTGGGAACAGCAAGGTAGAACTCGTAACCACGCCACAAATGGCCGCCGATGAGCAAGGGTTGGTCCACGGTGGATTTATCTTCAGTGCCGCAGATTATGCAGCCATGATTGCGGTGAATCATCCCCATGTGGTCCTCGGTGCCGCGGATGTAAAATTTCTCAAACCGGTGCGGGTGGGAGAGACAGTGATCGCACAGGCACAGGTCCAGGAGGTCAAGGGCAAGAAATATACGGTCTCGGTGAGCGTGACCAAAGCGGGTGAGGCGCTCTTTCAAGGTATGTTTAGCTGTTTTGTTTTGGACAAACACGTACTTGAATAATTGCACGCTTCGCGTATAACCGACAGCGAAAGGAGTTCAGATGGGTAAAAAAATTGGTGTGTTATTGTCCGGTTGCGGCGTTTTCGACGGTGCGGAAATCCACGAAGCGGTGTTGACCCTATTGTTCCTGGATCGAGCGGGGGCATCGGTCCTGTGCATGGCCCCGAATGTGGATCAACTGCATGTCATTAACCATTTGACCCAGCAGGAAGTGGATGAACGGCGAAATGTGCTGGTGGAGTCCGCGCGCATCGCCAGAGGCGAGATTCAAGATGTCAGCTCGGTCAGCGCCGAGGACATGGATGCCCTGATCATTCCCGGCGGGTTCGGTGCGGTCAAAAATCTCAGTGATTTTGCAGTTAAAGGACCCGAGGCGCAGGTCCATCCCCAGGTGCAACGACTTTTGGAAGAAATGGCAGATCGCTCAAAACCCATCGGCGCCTTATGCATTGCCCCGGCAACACTGACACGCGCGCTGTCCAAACGATCTCCCCAGGTTACCATTGGCAACGATGTCGGCACTGCAGCGGCCATCGAATCCATGGGGGGGGGGCATACTGTTTGCAGCGTATCCGATATTTGCGTGGATGAAAAAAACCGAATTGTCACCACACCGGCCTATATGCTGGGACCCGGTATAAAGGACGTGGCCACCGGCATTGAAAAACTGGTTGCCACAATTCTCTCCCTTTGCTGATCAACCGCATGATCCCGGCAATCAACCAGGCATTCAATGTCAATACCTTCGATGGATTCCGGCTTTTCGCACTGCCAGTCTGGAGAGGATACGGTTCTCACCATCCTGTTTGGCGTCCTCTGCAGGCATATTGTGTTCACGATAAACGGTTAGGAACAATTACATGAAAACAATCGTCGGAACCAGCAACCGGATTGTCCAGGTCAACCTGTCGACCGGCCAGGTGGCGGAATTTCAAGTGGATGCGGATGATCGCCGACGTTTTCTGGGCGGTAAGGGGCTTGGGCTCAAATTACTCTACGACCGAATGGATCGTGGGATCGACCCGCTGGGTGAGGAGAACTACTTAGGATTCATGATGGGCGTGCTCATGGGCAGCGGTGCACCATGTACGGGGCGCTTTTCGGCGATCACCAAATCGCCGTTGACCGGCATTATGCTGCATTCGTCCTGCGGCGGACCATTCGGGATGGCTTACAAGACCGCTGGCTATGACGGCTTGCTGATCTCCGGCAAAGCACCATCACCGGTCGTGATCGACATCGATGAAAACGATGTTCGTATAGTGGACGGTAGCGACTGTTGGGGGCTGGATACCCAAGCGGTCCAAAAACAGCTGAACCCGGATGGAAAGGCAGGCGTTCTCGCGATTGGGCCGGCCGGCGAAAACCAGGTTCTGATTGCCAATGTGGCCTCCGGTCACCGGTTTCTGGGTCGTGGCGGCCTGGGGGCGGTGATGGGGTCCAAACACCTCAAGGCCATCGTTGCCCGGGGAAAAGCCTACAAAATCGTCCCGGCCAATCAAAAACTGTTCAATCGTGCCAAAAAGAGGGCGGCCGGATATATCGAAAAAAATCCGGTGACCTCCGATGACTACCGTAACTACGGCACCAGCAGCCATGTCAACTGGTGCAACGACGGTGGCATCCTGCCGGTGAATAATTTTCAGGAAGGCAGCCATCCCGAGGCGGATCAAGTATCGGGCGAGACCATGCGGCAGCGTTACCAGGCCACGCCCAGCACCTGCAAACCCTGTTCGATCATGTGTGGGCACAAGGGCACCTTGGCCGACGGTAGCGTCCATCAGATTCCGGAATACGAAACCGTCGGTTTGCTGGGCCCCAACCTGGGCATCTTTGAGCCGGACACCATCACCGCATTCAACGACTGTTGCGGCCTGTTGGGGATGGACACCATCTCAGCCGGTTCCGTTTTGGCCTGGTGCATGGAAGCCGGTGAAAAGGGCTTGATCTCCACCGGCTTGAAGTTTGGTGCAGCTGATGGCATTGCCCAGGCCCTGGATGATATGGCCTGGCGACGGGGGTTCGGCGACGAAATGGCCAACGGCACGCGATTGCTTTCCAAACGCCACGGAGGCGCGGATTTTGCCATCCAGATCAAGGGACTGGAAATGCCCGCCTACGATCCCAGGGGGGCGTGGGGGCAGGGTCTGGCCTATGCCGTTGCCAACCGGGGCGCCTGTCACCTGTCCGCCGCCACCTTTGCCCTGGAAGTGGCCTTCGGTTTTCTCAACCCTTACACCACCCGCGCCAAGGCACGATTCGTCGCGTTTTTTGAAAATCTTTATGCAGCGGTCAACTCCCTGCATACTTGCCAGTTGACTTCCTACGCCTATGTACTCGAACCGCCCATCGTCAAATACACCCCCAAATTTCTGCTGCGCCTGATCATGCAATACCTGCCGGCAGTTGCCATCATGCTCATGGACATCAGCATTTTTTCAAAACTATGGCGGTCGGTGACCGGAGTGCGGTTGAACCAATGGCAGATGCTCAAGGCCGGAGCACGAATCCATGTGCTGGAGCGCACCATGAACACCGGTGAAGGAATATCCAGAAAAGACGATACCCTGCCGAAACGATTTCTCACCGAAGGACGTGGGTGTGACCCCAAAAAACGGACGGTTCCCCTGCAACCCATGCTCGATGCTTATTACCGGCTTCGGGGATATGACCCCCACGGCATTCCAACCGAAAAAACACTGAGACGGCTGGGAATAAAACCCAAATGGGATATGTTGACCGACACTCGGCTGGAAGATTTCAAGATGGTGTCTCCCGGCGGCAAACCGGTCAAACAATTATATCTGTCGATCATGCTCTGGTTTGTGGGGCGGGCCATCCAGGCAGCCGCCCGGGTGGATCGGGAGGTGCGCAAGGCCTTCGATACCATCCCGGAGGGGTTCACCTTCGCCCTGACCGTTGCACCGGACGGTCCGGCCATGGTCGTGGGCAAGGATAAAGCCGGCAAGGTCAGATACCTGGGTGCCAATACCAAAGAACGGTATATCGATCTAAAGCTGACCATTAAAAACATCGAGGCGGCGATCCTGCTTTTCACCTTTCAGGAGGCCACGGTCACGGCGACGGCCAGGGACCGTCTGATTGTGGAGGGAGAGGTTCCCGCCGCCTGCACGGTGGTTCGCATTCTGGACATGGTGGAGGTGTTCCTTTTGCCCAAGCGACTGGCTTCCCTGGCGGTCCGGCGCTACCCCCAGTGGCCACCCTTTCGAAAATATGTCGGCCGTGCCCTGATATATCTGCGTGCTGTGGTCGGCCTATGATCCGGTCGCGATGCGAAAGTGGTTTTACTTTTATCAATCCAGGAGCTGTCCATGCGTTTACCTGAGGCGTTTTCCTTTTCCAATCCCTTGAAAATTAACTGCGGCAGCCGTGCGCTGGAGAACTTGCCCGCTGAACTGGCCGCCTTCAATGCCACCGCACCGCTGATTCTGGCCAGTCGTGACCAGGTCGGCAAGAAACGGGTCAGCACCCTAATCGATGCTTTCAAAACCTCGGGATTGACGCTGGGCATCTACGACCGCCTGCCGGACCAGCCACAACCGGATTTGATGCCCGTGCTGGCGCGGATGTATCGAGATGGAGCCTGTGACAGCGTCATTGTCCTGGGTCATGGTTCGGTGGTGGACACGGCAAAATGCTTGAATCTGATGGTTTCTGCAGGTTTCCAGGGGACACCCGATGATGCCGGCAGGGACGTTGCCGACCCTGGACCGCTGCGTCCCCTGATGCTGGTGGCCACGGCCGGCGGAAACGGCGATGAAGTGACCGGTTTTGCCAACGACGGGGTTCGGCGCCTGTGTTCTTCCCGACTGATCCCCACCGTTGCCTTCATCGATCCGGCAATGATGGTGGAGCGCAATGACCGCGATGTGGTGGATGGCGCACTGATCGCCCTGGTTCATGCCGTGGAGGCGTTTCTCGACCATTCTGCCGGGCCCATGTGCCGTGCATACGCCTATACAGCCATCGGCCTGATCGTGAAACACCTGCCCGCCGTCCTTCGAAACACCGATCGAAAAAAAAACCTCTGTGCCGCAGTCAACGGTCAAGTGGCTGCCGGTTGTGCTTTTTTCAGCTCTTCTCCGGGCATCTGCCATGTCCTGGCGACCGCGTTGAAGAAGGAGACCGATCTTCCCCTCGGGTTTTTAATGGCGACGCTGCTGCCCCATATGGTGGCAGAGGCGGGGTTCAAGCAACCGGAGCGGGTGAGTGAACTGCTACATCCCATGGTGGGGGCGGATATTTATGCCGTGACTGCCGCCGACCTAAAAACACCGCGTGCCATTGCCCTGTTCTGGGAGTTTTTCGATGCGCTGAATGCCGAGCTGTCTATGAAAATTCCGTCGACCATCGGGGATGCCGCCCTGAAGGGAGAGCAGATTAAACGAATTCAGTCCCGACTGGCCAGCGGTTCCACCGACGATCATGTGGCTCGAATCCTTGAAGGCGCGAGGCACGGCGCGACCACGTTAGACAACTGATCTGGCCCCTGGCTGAAACATTCTATTTTCCAATTACTATCAGAGGAGTTGATCATGCACGTGCCGGGCTACTACGAATTTTTTTGTCCTGTTAAAACAGTCGCCGGCCACCAAGCCCTGGAAAAGATACCCCAGCTGCTTAACGATTTAGGGGCTCAACACCCCATGATCATTACAGATAAAGGGGTTGTCGCCGCCGGTCTGGTTGATATCGTCAGCGCGGCGATCACGCCGGGCGTCCAAATCAATGCCGTCAAAGACGACGTGCCGCCGGATTCGGACCTGACGGTGGTTGTCCAGCTTGCCGCGGTCTACCGGGAAAGCGACTGCGATGCGATTATTGCCGTGGGTGGTGGCTCGGTGATGGATACGGCCAAAGGCGTGAATATCTTGGTGTCAGAAAATAGCGATGATTTGATGCAATTTTCCGGGGCCGGCATCCTGGCACGACCGCTAAAGCCCTTGATGGCCATCCCCACCACCGCCGGAACGGGATCAGAGGTGACCCTCGTGGCGGTGATCGCCGACCACGCCCGAAATCTGAAAATGCTTTTTACCTCCTATTTTCTGTTGCCGGACATTGCTGTGTTGGATCCGCGCATGACCCTGACGCTGCCGCCGGCAATCACGGCCGCCACCGCCATGGATGCCCTGACCCACGCCGTAGAGGCCTTTACCTGCCTGGCCAAAAACCCGCTCAGTGACGCCCATGCGATGTTGGCCATTGAATTGATTGGCCAAAATTTGCTGAAAGTGATAAATGAACCGGAAAATGAAGACGGGCGTCTGGCACTGGCCGTGGCCGCAACCCTGGCCGGCGTGGCCTTTTCCAACGCCATGGTGGGCATGGTTCATACCTTGGGCCATTCAACGGGTGCGGTTTGCGCTGTGCCCCACGGCACCTGCATGGCAATTTTGCTGCCCTATGGTCTGGAGTACAATATGCATAAAAGCGGTCATTTGACCGCCCAGTTGCTCCTGCCGTTATCAGGCGCACGCGTCTATGCGCAGACACCGGCACATCTGCGGGCGCAGCATGCCATTGCTGCCATACGACAACTGAACCAGCGTCTTCACCAGGAGACCGGCGGTCGCCACGCCAGGTTTTTCAAGGAGATTACGAGTCCGGACGGCAGTGCCCGGGTATCGGTGGAAAGCATCGAAGCCATAGCGGACAAAGCACTGGGTGACGGTAGTATTTTATACAATCCCGAGGAACTGGACCGCGATGACCTGGTGATGGTCATGTCCCACGCCTGGGCGGGTACGCCGCTGGACCGGGACCTCGTCAAAAAGGGCAGGTTGCAAATCCGATGACCACCGGTCGAGAAAACGCTTACCATCGTACCTATCCCATTTCATGGGAGCAATTGCACCGGGACGCCAGGACGATGTCTTGGCGCCTGATCGAACTGGGTCCCTGGAACGGCATCATCGCCATCACCCGGGGCGGTCTCGTGCCCGCCGCCATCATTGCACGGGAACTGGATATCCGACTGGTTGACACCGTCTGCATTGCAAGTTACGCTGGCCGGAATCAGGGGCAGATTCAAGTGCTCAAATCCACGCCCGGTGACGGCGAGGGCTGGCTGCTGATTGACGATCTGGTGGATACGGGAAAAACGGCAAAATTGGTTCGTGAAATGGTTCCCAGGGCCCACTTCGCTACCGTTTATGCCAAACCGGCCGGCCGGCCCCTGGTCGACACCTTTATGACCGAGGTGAGCCAGGATACCTGGATACTGTTTCCCTGGGATTCGGAAATTCAGTTTGCACAACCCATTGCGGGAAAAAAACGGCAGGATCAATAACCATGATCCCCGTACCACGGAAGAAGGAGATTGGTGCAATGCGAATCGGGGTGGTCGTTTTCATCGCAGCGTTTATGCTGACCGCTTGTGTCCATCTGGACATCAACAAAAACATCAGCGCTCTAAAAAAAATTCAGCCAGGAGACTCCCAGGAGGTCGTTTTTGAGACCCTGGGCCCGCCGGACCTTCGAAAGGTTATCAACGAGCGGCGTTTTGTGGCCTACTATCAGACAACCGCCAGAGATTCTGCGGATGCACCGGTAACTGCGGCGTTGTGCACGCCGATCGCTTTTGAAAACGGACAGGTGGTTGCCGTCGGCGGTGACCTTGCCGAAAGCTGGGCCCTGGAAGAAGAAGCGCGAATCCGCCAGGAGGCTATTGCCGAAACCGAACGGCAAGAGACTGAAACGGCTGAAGCTGCGGCGCAGCGTGCGGAGGAGGCGCGTCAGGTAAAAATCGAGGCCCTCGAAAACGAAGTCAAGCCCGTTCCGGTCTCCAATGCTGCCCTTAACCTGAAGCTGTATCGCCAATTGCTGGCACTGGATCCCGACAATTCCCGGTATCAGAAAAAGGTGGCCAGTTACGAGGATCGACTGGTCCAACAAAAAAAGACGGACCAAGCACGCGCCGTTCGTGCCGCTAAAGCCAAACGCCGGCAGTCGTGGGATCAGGCTCGTGAGGGACGCAATACACGGCTGAGGCAATACACCGGAAACGGCATCGCAGAGATAGCTGTACACGACATGGGCAACGGTTCGCTTTATGTCTGGGTGAAAAATGTCAGCAGACAAATTATCACCACCCATCCCGACTATTTTACCCTGATGGACAGTGGGAACAACGTGGTGAAGCGTGAGATTAGCGACAGCTTGGACAGCGTGCTGGAACCGGGCAGCATTTCCCACGGCAAGATCGAATACAGCCGTGAGATCGAGCCAAAGGAACTCATCTTCCAAAACCGGGAGGCCGGCCGAATATCCAAATCATTCCAGTAATCGCCACCACAGGTAAAAAGAAAACCGCACGATCCGAATAACCGGTGCGCGGTTTTTTCGTTCCAGTCCATGAGATGCCGGCTTATTTCATCAATCCAGGCAGAAACAAGGCTATCTGGGGAAAGCGGTTTCATCAGCTCTCCTTTAGCTTCCGGTAATAATTGAAAGATTGATGTTTAGTGTGCAGATATCATTTAATTTTATCCATAAACCATAGCCACCGATGTTCCTTCATTTTCCAATCCCCCCGTGAAATGGTTCAACTCAGCTCGTCTTCCACCAGAATGAGCATGGTCTTGTCCAAGATCACATCCATCTTATCGATTTCCTTCAAGGCCCTGCGGATATTCCGC
>JAQYWF010000282.1 GCA_030145105.1 Desulfosarcina sp. | reverse complement strand
GTTCGCCCGAGCCAGTCGTCCAGACAAATTCGCGGGGCTCCGAAAAGGTCGTTGGCTTCCTGCGGGTCGCCTAGTTTGCCGATTGTTTCAAAAGCGGCCATGAAATCGCTGGCAACCTTCAACTCCTTGGGACCTTTGGTCGCAGCGATGAACGTCACCAGCCAATGCGGCATACTGGACACCTTTGTAATGTGCGGATGGTACACCTCGCAGTAGCGTTTGACGGCGTCATGAAACAGGATGCCTTCCGGACCGTGGAGAATGAAACGCTTGTTGACGGCCGCTTCGGTCCCGTATGAGGCAGCCACTATCCGGGCGTAGTCATCCGCGGCGAGTAAATGATACGGATTCGGTTGTTTTCCGAACACGAAAGCGCGGCCGCTCCGTACATATTTTGGCAGCACCTCCATGAACCATGTCGGGCAGAAGATGCAATACGGTATTCCGCTTTCGCGTATGGCTTGCTCGGCGAAAAACTTGCGCCGGATCACCCGGCACCCCTACGTTTTCTGCGGCTACCGATGTTCCGGAGATGTAGGTAATGCGCTGCAGTCTATGGTTCGAGGCAACCGCTGCAATCCGTTCCACGCCAACTTGCTCGATCTTTCCCGAAAGATTGATATGCACACCGTAACAATTTCTAGCTGCCACCTTGAGGTGCCATGCATCCGCAAGGTCGCCTTTGACGATTTCGAAGCCATCGCCGAATCGTCTGGCAGCCTGCTCAACGTTGCGCACCATGAGCCGCATGGCAAAACCACTCTTCCGTAAATGCCTTACTACGGGCTCACCCAACAGACCCGTACCGCCGATCACGAGAATTCTTTTTGCCATGATTCATACCCTTCCTTACCATCGATTGCCTGTTGATGGCTCCGTCTTGGAGTAGCAATCGCTTTGAGTCGCAAAAAAGTGGCGTGCAGTCGGCGCGAAATTTTCTTGGATAAACCGAAACTTCCACGACGTCTGCGCGCGTGATAGCCGCCCCTTCTGACTTCTTCCAGGATTTCACGCTCACGCTCCCGCATCAAAATTTGAAATATATAAGGATGATACATTTCGATACCTCCGATCGTTGTGTGCCACAGCTGGATGGAATCCGGGTGTCCTGTCTCTCCGCCGGATACCCGGCCGCTTTGACGGGTCGGTATGATACCGACAGTTACATTGTTGCTGGCTAACGTGGAAGTGGCGCATGTGCGAATAAAAAGTTGGAATGCGTCATTCCCATTTGGTTTGATTTCGCCCGAACTCATAATGCATCCTTAAGGAGGGTAATCGGCGATCATCTGCGCACCTTTTTCCGGTAAAGCCTCACCAACATCCGCGCCAGGCCAGTAAGGCGTGCGTCACCACAAGAAGGAAAATCTCCGACTGATCCATCTATATATTCGATTGAGGTTCTTTGATTGTGATTTGGCGGTTTCGAAAAAAAATGGCTGTTTCTCTTTTTGTTCAATTTCAAAAAAATCATTCCTCAACTCCGGGAATTGAAGGTATATGTTCAGTCGATCAGTGAAGTCAGCCTTTCTGTATTGATCATAAATTTCTTCCAGACTGATTGTCATTGCATTGCCCTCCATGCTGATGATTAAGATGATTTTGCCTCAAGACCCGTTGTCATTTTGAGCCAGAATACCCCTTGATTTCACATCGAGGAAGTGGCATATACGACATAAAAAGGTTCGATCATGTCATAAATAGGAGGGATAGGATGAAATCAGTCACTGTATTGGCCATGCTGAACACCATGGCTGCAACCGTTACCAGTCCGATGGATGTGTTTTATCAGGCAGGGGTGATGTGGAATTTTTTTAACGGAAAGGCGGCCTCACCCTACTTCGACGTTCGCCTGGTGACCAGCACCGGAAAACCCTTTCGGTGCTTGAACGGGGTGAGGCTGGTTCCGGATGGATCCATCCACGATGTGCGCAAGACCGATCTGATCGTGGTGTCGTCAATTCTGGATATCGACAAAGTACTCATGAGACAAGCGGAGGTGGTCGATTGGCTGGAAGCGATGCACGGCCAGGGCTCCCACATCGCTACGATATGCTCTGGTGTGTTCGTTCTGGCGGAAACCGGGCTGCTGGATGGCAAGACAGCCACCACCCACTGGGGGTTTGCGGAGCAGTTCAAGCAGCGCTACCCGCAGGTAGAACTCAAGCTGGAGCGCTTGATCACCGATGAAGGCACGCTGTTTTGTTCGGGCGGGTATAACGCGGGCATCGATCTGTCCCTGTACCTGGTGGAAAAATACTGCGGCCATGAAATAGCCTTGCAATCATCAAAATCAATGATCTCTGATATTGGTCGGACGACCCAGGCGCCGTATTGCATGTATCAATTTCGCAAGGATCATAAAGACGATCAGGTCCTTACGATCCAGGACTGGATTGAGAAGAATTTTAACCAAAATTTCAACTATGACCGCCTGGCGCACCAAAACGGCATGAGCCGTCGTACCATGGAACGACGGTTCAAGAATGCCACCGGTGAAACCCCCTTGACCTACCAGCAGAGTATCAGGGTGGAGGTCGCCAAGCGATTGCTGGAAAATGAAAGCCGGTCTTTCGATGAAATCACCTATCAGGTGGGGTATGAGGACAGCAGTACGTTTAGAAAGTTTTTTTCTAAACAGACCGGGTTGGTACCGACAGAATATCGAAAAAAGTTCCAACGTGTGACAGCCTGATACCGCTCAAAACAAATGAATTCGAAACCGATTTTTCATGCTTATGACATTACCAATCTGGAGACCTTATTGGCGGGTGTTTTTTACAACATTGTACTTCTTATGTGAGAGGAAAAGGGCCATGCCGCAGTACATGATAGATTACAAAAGCCGAATCTATCAAGCGTACCCGAAATTGCAGTTAGCTTGCCAAAAGCAGAATTACGGTCGATCGTTGATCAACCGCAAGATGTTGTATGTGGATAAATAACTAATTTATTCCAGATAGATAGCAGGTACCTGTCGTTTGGGAAATCGTGTGGTAAGATCTGGCTCTTTCTGCGATCCTTCTTAATCTCCGAAATTCTCATATATCCAATTATTCTTGCGGTATGGTTTAGCAGAAAACGAGGCGTCACAAGAATGACGGAAAAACAGGACGACGTTTCAATTAAGAATGAGAAAAACACTACCAACTTTACATACACCAGGCCTACAGTTTTGCCGAATTCGAACACCGCTTGTAATGATCGATCATACCGGATGATCAAATGATGCCGGGACGCATTCTGATGGTCAAGCCGTTTAAAATCGAATTACTTTGTCAGAATTGCGAGAAAGACCTACCATCAATTATTGCGCTAAGCCGGTCATATGGATTTTGTATCAGGTCCTGCCAGCTGCCTGTCGCCACAATCTTGCCTTCATCCAACAAGACGACCTGATCCGCGCGGCGAATAGTTGAAAGACGGTGGGTAATGACGACCACTGTTATTACACCATGCAGCCGCTCTATGGCGCTTTGGATGCGGCGCTCATTTTCCTTATCCAGCGGCTGGTGGCTTCATCCAGCAAAAGTAGCTTCGGTTTACGCAAAAGAGCACGAGCCAGAGCAATCCGCTGGCGTTCACCTCCGGACAAGCGCACGCCGCGATCATCTACGATCGTGTTTAAACCTTCTGGCAAAAATCCCAATACAATTATTATCAAATTATTAAAGCCATTTCAAAGCTCAATATTTCATGAAATATTAATAAGATAGAATGGATACTGGGAGTTCGAGTCTCCCTATAGACACTATCTCATAATTATTCGATATGGTTACAGTACTTTACTGAAGCCCTTTTTTTGATATGCGGTTGGCCGCCACGATTTGATACAACCGCAGGATCGCCGAATGCCACCTTCCAGCCCTTGCCTGCCCTCCGTAGGAATCCAGTGACAGTGTATGTCCATTGTGATTGATATGTTACTGCGGCCAAGCTGTTTTTTAAAATATCCAGGGGAGGGGAACCCGTCGGAATCTGAATTTGGAATTCCTCAAAGAAATTTGAAACGGAAAAGTGGCAGCTTGAACCATGCTGTCACCGCGATAAAAAGTGCGAAAGATTCTTGACGCTACCTCAGGATGGCAGTTGTATGGGGGAGGAACGGATGTTGATCAGATGATCAACATCTGATCAACAAAAAACAGGGCTTGGAAAACTCCAATACCCCGTTTTTATTATATAATATTGGTGCCGAGGGCGGGACTTGAACCCGCACGACCGTAGGTCACTACCCCCTCAAGATAGCGTGTCTACCAGATTCCACCACCTCGGCATGCGCGTTAATTGGCTTTACTCGGATTTCGTATCGGAGCCCGCTGCATCGTCTTGTGCCTGCGACTGCTGCGACTGTTGCTCAATGGGCACCTGGGCATCCATGACAACCGATTTCGTGACTTTGCCGCCGGCCATGTAGGCCAGGGTCAGAGACGTGAGCATGAATACGATGGCGGCCGCCGTGGTTGCTTTGCTCAGAAAAGTTGATGCCCCGGTGCTCCCGAAGAGGGTCTGACTGGAGCCGCCGCCAAAGGCAGCGCCCATGTCTGCCCCTTTGCCTGTCTGGAGCAGCACAATCATGATTAGGGCAATACACACAACCACGTGAATAACTATCAACAGTATGGACATTGGTTTATCGTCTTTTACGGTTCAATAATTGATTATAAAAAACCAGCTTGCTGAACGTTTCTGGGTCCAGGCTGGCCCCGCCGACCAAGGCGCCGTCAACATCGGGCATTTCCATAAGCGCCCGGACGTTGTCCGGTTTTACGCTCCCTCCGTAAAGGATGCGAACGGCACTGGCAAACGGTTTTCCAAACAGCGTGTCGAGCAGTGACCGGATGAATTGATGGGCCTCCTGAGCCTGTTCTTTGGAGGCGGTTTTTCCGGTACCGATGGCCCAGACCGGTTCGTAGGCAACGACGAGACCAGATAGGTCATCAAAAACAAAGTCTTTTAGACCATCTCGAACCTGTTTGTCAAGCACAGAAAATGTCTCACCGGCTTCACGCTGGGCCTCTGTTTCACCGATGCAAAACACCGGGACAAGACTATCTGAAAGGGCTGCCCGGATTTTACGATTGACGCTTGCATCGGTATCTCCAAAAAACAATCTGCGTTCGGAGTGACCGATGATCACGTGGGTGCAACCTGCCTCCACCAGCATCTCTGATGAGATTTCTCCCGTGAAAGCACCCTGTTTCTCCCAGTAAAGGTTCTGCGCCCCCACGGCGATGTTACTTCCTTTGAGCGCCTGGGCAACCTGGTAAAGGGCGGTAAAGGCGGGGGCAAGCATCACCTCCACGTCTGTTGCATGCTTGACCAGGCCTTTCAATTGACTGGCGGCCTCCACGGCTTGGAAACCGGTTTTATGCATTTTCCAGTTGCCTGCAATCAGTGGCGTTCGGCTGCTCATCGGTCACTTTCTCCTTTACTAAAGTTGTTTGCCAATCATGGCGGCCAGGTCGACCATGCGGTTGGAGTAACCGGTTTCGTTGTCGTACCAGGAGAGCACCTTGACCATATTGGCGACGACATAAGTTGTCGGTGCGTCCACTATCGATGAGAGTGGGCAGCCATTGAAATCCGTGGAAACCAATGGCAGGTCGCTGTATCCCAGGATGTCCTGAAGCGTTCCTTCGGCTGCTTCCTTGAGCGCTTCATTGACATCGGATTTGGTGACGCCGGCTTTGTCCACGCTGACCACCACATCGACAATGGAGACGTTGGGGGTGGGAACCCGGATGGCCAGGCCATTGAGCTTGCCTTCCAATTCGGGCAGCACCAGGGCTACGGCTTTGGCCGCCCCGGTGGTGGTCGGGATCATGGACAAGGCAGCGGCTCTGGCTCGGCGAAGATCCTTATGGGGGAAGTCCAGCAGGCGCTGATCACCCGTGTAGGAGTGGATGGTCGTCATCAGCCCGCTTTTTATGCCAAAGTTTTCAAGCAATACTTTGGCCACCGGTGCCAGGCAGTTGGTGGTGCACGATGCATTGGAGATGATGTGGTGATGCTTGGGATCATATTTGTTGGCGTTGACACCCATGACGATGGTGATGTCCGGATCCTTGGCGGGGGCTGAAATGATCACCTTGCGCGCGCCTGCGGTCAGATGTTTGGCCGCGTTGTCGCGGTCCCTGAAAAGGCCGGTACATTCACAGGCGATGTCCACACCATAATCCTTCCAGGCCAGCCGTTCGGGATCCTTGACGGCCGTATAGGCAATGGACTTGCCGTCGACCTCGATGGCGCCATCCTTGGCTTTAATTTCCATATCGAGTTTGGCATGGACCGAATCATATTTCAGCAGGTGCGCCATGGTTGCAGCGTCAGTCAGGTCATTGATTGCCACGACTTCCACGTCCGGATGGTTCATGGCGGCCCGGAAAACCACGCGACCGATTCTGCCAAATCCGTTGATGCCAATTTTTATGCTCATCCTGCCCTCCTTTAAGGTTAACGAAAAAAGTCGATGGTGAACAGCTCACGAAAGCCGCGAGCATCAGCGCCATTCATCCAGAAAGGAGCACCTTTTTTTCAAGGGTCAAAGGATTTATCCGCTGAAGCATAGGAGACCACCTAACGAAGATTATTCTAATCGAAACTAAGAATCGACATTCGCCGTGCGGTTTTCGCGACAATGGTCGTCGTCGGCCTGGCCGCAACCACTGGCCTGGCGATTACCCTCTCTTGTTCCCTTTCAATATACCGCTGGCCAAAGAGATGCTTTTTTTTCCGAACGATTCAAGATTGGTTGCCAGTTCCGAAAGGTTCTGATTTTTCCGGGCGCTGGCCGCCCGGATCAGGATTGGCAGATTAACTCCGGATATCACCTCGATGCG
>JAQYWF010000143.1 GCA_030145105.1 Desulfosarcina sp. | reverse complement strand
TATTTTATCGATGGCGATCCGGACTGGCTCAGGCAATTAGAAACCTACCGTCAGAGGTTCAAGAATGATCTCAAAAGAGTAAGGGAGTGTTGTTCCTTACCAAAATTCATCTCTATTGAAATCATTGCCATTTCTGGATGCAATTCACTCGCCTTTTTGATATCCTCGACGTAGCGCTGCTACGCCTCCGGTTTCAAAAACGCTGCGGCCTTGATCTGAACCGCAATCTACCACTTCTGAACGCACGCTGATTAAAAATTAAAATCCCAAAATATCGATGACTTAAAAAAATAAAAAAGCTAAGTTTCCACGCTGCCGGTCAAATATTTTTTAGGGTTCCCTTCTACTGTCTCCATTCTACGATCCGAACCCAGAACGTAGCAGCTGATAAGCTAATAAACTGGTGAACTGATCAGCGCAAAGCTCAAAGCTCAAAGGCGAACCCAGAACTCAACAAACCCAAAAAACCCAATGAACGCGACAAACCCAACAAACGCAACAACCATCGGCATCCTTTCCGACACCCACGGCCTTCTCCGTCGGGAGGTTGAACAGGCACTGTCGGGATGTCAACGCATCCTGCATGCCGGTGACGTGGGCGATGGACAGGTGTTGACCCGGCTGGGACGAATCGCTCCGGTCATGGCTGTCCGTGGAAACATGGATTACGGTTCATGGTCCAATTCATTGCCGATCAAGGAGATGGTGGAGATTGGAGGGATTTTTTTTTACATTCTCCATGATCTGAACCAGCTTGACCTGGACCCGTCAGCCGCCGGAATCCATATGGTTGTCAGTGGACACACCCACCAGCCTAAGATTTTTCAAAAAAATGGCGTTATCTACCTCAATCCGGGAAGTGCCGGCCACCGGCGTTTCAATTATCCGGTATCTATTGCCAGGGTTCGCATTGAAAACGGTGCCACCACTCCTCGAATTATTGAAATTGATCGGTAATTTTTACGCATTGCAACCGATCAAAGGGATGCGATGGCAAACCCGATGACCGAAATCCAATCTTTCCCGCCTCTTTTCCGGCCAAGAAATGCACTTTACAATCCATATCGGCGATGATTATAATCATGTAGAGCTGTTGTAGTTGGCTCATCGCTAACTATAACATAAAGCGAATTATTTTGGTTAGTTATGTTCTGACCGCTGTGATTCAGACGACCGCTGCGGGTCCAAATCACTTTTAACCAGCGGTTTTCTTTTTACGGTCAGTTACGATTAAGCCCGATAAACGCAACCCTATGGCCCGTGACCGTCACCAGACAGAAGAACAGCTTGATTCAGAAACCCGGGATGAAACCAGGGAACCACCCAGGTACCGCGTGTTGCTGCACAATGATGATTACACCACCATGGAGTTTGTCGTCGAGATACTGATGTACGTGTTTAACAAGTCACCTGAATCGGCGGCAAAGATCATGCTGAATGTTCATCGAACAGGCATCGGGGTATGTGGAAGCTACGCCCATGAAATTGCCGAAACCAAGGTCGATACGGTTCACAATCTTGCCCGTGAAAGCGGCTATCCGCTGCGCTGCAGCATGGAACAGGAATAGACTATGATCAGTAAAGAACTCAGCGCCACATTGGGCTTTGCCGTTCGCGAAGCCAAAAAACGGCGGCACGAATACGTCAGTGTCGAACATGTGCTTTTTGCCATATTGCATGACAGTTCAGGGCTCGACATCGTCGAGCGGTGCGGCGGAAATGCAGAAAACATTAAAGCCAATCTGGAAATGTTTTTCAATGACAATATGGAGATGCTTCCTGAAGAAAGCGAGTACGTGCTCCAGCAGACCATCGGCTTTCAGCGGGTGATTCAGCGGGCCGTCAACCATGTTCGCTCGGCCGAGAAGAAAGAGGTGGCCGTCAGCGATATTCTGGCCTCTATTTTTATGGAAAAGGACTCCCATGCTGTTTATTTCCTGAACGAAGAGGGAATTTCACGGCTGGATGTGCTGCGGAACATCTCCCATGAACTTCCCACGGGCAGCGCCGCCGACGCTCCTGAAACAGACGCACCGGCCGAGCAGAAAACCATTAAGAAAAAGTCCAGTCCGCTGGACGCCTACACGGTGAATCTGATCGACCAGGCTGCCAAAGGCAGGCTGGATCCCTTGATCGGCCGCGAACTGGAAATGGAGCGGACCATGCAGGTGCTCTGCCGGCGCAGGAAAAACAACCCTATTTTCGTTGGCGATCCAGGTGTAGGAAAGACGGCCATGGCAGAGGGGTTGGCCCAGAAGATATGGGGCGGTGAGGTGCCGGACCTGCTCAAAGAGGTGCGTATTTACTCGTTGGACCTGGGTGGCATGCTGGCCGGCTCGAAGTTCAGGGGTGATTTCGAGCAGCGCCTAAAGGGTGTGGTGACCGAACTGAAAAAACGTAAAAACGCAATCCTGTTCATCGACGAGATTCACACCATCGTCGGCGCCGGCGCCACCAGCAGCGGGTCCATGGACGCCAGCAATATTTTAAAACCCTTCCTGTCCACCGGTGAACTGAGATGTATCGGCTCGACGACCTATGAGGAATATAAAAACCATTTCGAAAAAGACCGCGCCTTGTCCAGGCGATTCGAAAAGATCGATATCATGGAACCGCCGGTCAAAGAATCAATCAAGATCCTCAAAGGCCTGCGCTCTCGTTACGAGGAGCACCATGAGATTGAATACACGGATGCGGCGCTCAAAGCGGCCTGTGAACTGTCGGCCAAATACATAAACGACCGATTCCTGCCGGACAAGGCCATCGATGTCATCGACGAGGCCGGTGCTGCCATCCGGCTCTCCGGTGCGACCAACCGCAAGTGGGTTCATCCGTCGGATATCCAAAAGATCGTGTCCAAGATTGCTCGAATTCCAGCGGTCAACGTTTCCACTCCGGACAAGGCCAAACTTGAAAATCTGGGTGGCCAGCTGCGACGTGTCGTGTTTGGCCAGGACGATGCCATCGATGCCCTGGTAACCGCCATCAAGCGTTCACGGGCCGGGTTGGGGCAGCCGGAGAAACCCGTGGGTTCATTCCTGTTCACTGGTCCCACGGGTGTTGGTAAAACCGAGGTGGCCAGGCAAGTGGCCAATCAACTGGATGTCGAATTCATGCGTTATGACATGAGCGAGTACATGGAAAAGCATGCCGTGGCCCGGCTTATCGGTGCACCCCCCGGTTACATCGGTTTCGACCAGGGTGGTCTGCTTACCGACGGCGTCCGCAAACACCCCTACTGTGTCCTGCTGCTGGACGAAATCGAAAAGGCTCACGAAGACCTGTTCAATATCCTTTTGCAGGTTCTCGACCACGCCACCTTGACGGATAACAATGGCAAAAAGGCGGATTTTCGCAACGTCATCGTCATGATGACATCCAACGCCGGTTCACGTGAGATGAGCAGCGCCACAATTGGTTTCGGTGACACCAAAGGCGATTCCACCGGTAAAGGCAAAAAGGCCATCGAGAAGATTTTCAGCCCTGAATTTCGAAACCGTCTGGACGGCATTATCACCTTCAACGCCCTCGACCGTGGAATCATGGCCATGATTGTCGATAAATTCATGAAAGAGTTTGCCGACCAGTTGACGGTCAAGAAAGTTTCCATCGCGTATTCGGGCAAGGTGAGAAAATGGTTGGCAAAGAAAGGCCATGACCCCCAATATGGCGCTCGGCCGCTTTCCCGCGTCATCCAGACCGAGATCAAAGATGTGCTGGCGGATGAAATCCTTTTTGGCAAGCTGGAGAAGGGGGGATCGGTTAATCTGGACCTTAAAGGTGATGCGCTGGTGTTTGAGTATAAAAAGTGATTGTTGATAGGGTTTGTTGCGTTTGTTGGGTTTATTGAGTTGGGGTGATAAAAACTGAGTTTACCCATAGTAGACGTTCCCGGCGCGGGAATTGGCCAATATATCTTTCTTCTATGCAAGAAGACGAAAATGTAGTTTGCATTACCCAACAAACCCAACAAACCCAACAAACCCAACAAACCCAACAAACCCAACAAACCCAAGTCCTCCATGCCCGTCTTCACCCTCTCCAATAAACTCTCCTTTCCCCCAGCGCACATGGCCATCAAAGAAGGCCTGCTGGCCGTCGGCGGCGACCTTAGCCCCGAACGGCTGATTCTGGCCTACCGCAACGGCATCTTTCCCTGGTATAGCCCGGGCGAACCGATCCTCTGGTGGTCGCCTGACCCGCGGTTGGTATTGTATCCGGATGAACTGAGAATCACCACGTCGCTTCGCAAAGTCATCAAGAGAAAACGGTTTCAGATCACTTTTGACAAGGCTTTTGAAGACGTGATTCAGGCCTGCGCCGAAGCGAAACGATCCTATGGAGAAGGAACATGGATCACCGACGAGATGAAAGCGGCCTATTGTGCGCTCCATGGGCAGGGACATGCCCATTCGGTGGAAGCGTGGCAAGGTGAAAGGCTTGTCGGCGGGCTATACGGCATTTCGATCGCCCGCGCATTTTTCGGAGAATCCATGTTCAGCCGGGTCAGCAATGCCTCCAAGGTGGCCTTCGTTACGCTTGTCGAAAATCTTAAACATCTCCAATTCAAGCTTATCGATTGCCAAGTTAGAACGGATCATCTGGTCCGGTTCGGTGCCCGGGAAATCCCGAGAAAATCATTCCTGGAGCAGCTTGAAAAAGCGGTCGGCAATTCACGACCTGACGTTGACGTCTCATCGGATTCCGGTCCAATTGATCCCCAGCGCTTACCGCCAACCCACGACTAATCTGAGCCGCGACAGCGAGTGCATTCCCCGCGGCTTGTCGGAGTGAAGCAGAGATCCCGCTAATCTGGGCCACGGGCAAGCGTGCGATCATGCCTACATAAAAAGATGACTATTCGAGCTGCCCGAGCCACGACACACATTTTCCCAAAATCTGCCGGTGCACGTCGGTATCCGAACGTGAGCAAGATTTCGGCAGTTTGAAAGAATGATTGCCGCCATCGATGGGCACAAGGTCGTGGGGGCATGGCAGGTTGTCTAGCACCTTGTTCAGCTTGCCCACATCGCACAAAGGGTCTTTGGTGCCGGCAAAAAACAGCATCGGTACGTTGATTCGGTGGAGGTGAGCATCCCGCAGGTGGTCCTTTTTACCAGGGGCATGCAGGGGATAGCCCAGAAAAATAAGGCCGGCCACATCCATCAGGCCGTCGGCCACCATCTGGGATGCAACCCTACCGCCCATGGATTTGCCAACGGCGATGATTCGTCTGACCGGAAAATTTTGATGGTGCTGCAAGTATTCGTAAGCACATTGCCAGGTATGGATCAGCTTCTTCTGGGCGTCGGGCGACTTTTTGCCCTTTTCCTTGTAGGGGAAATTGAACCGCAGGGTGACACTGCCGGCCCTGGCCAATCCTTCGGCGAGGGATACGATCAGCGGGTTGTGCATGTCGTTGCCGGCGCCATGGGCAATGATCAATCCGGTCCTGTTTGTTTCGGATGTCCGATCCGGACCCGTCAGAATGGCCGATACCTGGTCCTGATCCCCGAGGTTGATGCATCCGTTTTCTGAAACCATTTAAATATTCTCCTGTGTTGCGCATGAGAACGTCAGGCAGCCGGGCAAGATCAGACGTATTCAGTCCCGGCGGTATGACATACCAAAGAACATTCAGAAGACGACCTTGGACGTGGTATGTTCGATTACGATCCCCCTCACCCTGTTCCTCTCCCCAAAGGGGCGAGGGGACGCATGCAACACATTCGTTCATCGATGGGAAAAAATGTAGCATGATATGCCACTTCTAAAGGAGAGGGCCGGGGTTAAGTGCGCTCACATTTCAATGTTGATCTAACCCATCCAAGGTCGTCGGCAGGGCTGACTTCTGGCTCCTTGGTTCTTGTGTTTTAATTCGATCATGGCTACAGCAACCAGCGCGGCAAAAATCCAGACGGGGATGGTAATCTTACCGGTTAATGGTCATTGTCCCGGTGGAAGCGTTTCTGCCTCCTGACAGCCGCACATCCGGTGTTCTGAATCTGTCAGGCGGTCCAAATTGTCCTCCACGAAAGCGAATGAATGGCGTGGATATTTATGTTGGTGGCAATCAAAGGCAGGCAGATCTTATCAACACTCGATCCGCGTGGCTATTCAGATGGCGCCGCATTCTTCATCTTTTATTTTATCGAGATGAATGCGTTACCCAAGGGGAACGCCGGGGTTATGCCCGATGATACGCTGAACCCAAAGATCCGGGCATCTACTCCAGCAGTTCCAGGATGATGCGTTTTTTGCTTTTTCCCGAAGCGGCGTTCAGGATGGTTCGGATAGCTTGAACATTCTGACCCTTTTTCCCGATGATTTTCCCCAGATCCTGTTTGGCCACGGCCAGCTCGACGACGATGCTCTGCTGGCTTTCAATTTCGTTGACCGATACCTGTTCCGGAGCGTCAACGAGTGCCTTTGCAATCTCCTCGACCAGCTTCTTCATGGTGCCTCTCCCTGGATATAATTATAGGCGTTGGCGCTGCTCTGACTCAGTTTCAGGTTGACAGGTCGTAACAAACTGGCGTTTGTTTCTTTAATTTAATCATCCGTCGAAATCGATGACAAGTCAATCACTCTTGAAAAAAATACCCTCAAATCGCTCGCCCTGGCCCGGCTGATCGGACTATCGCAGATACTTAACCAGCCCGGCGATGCCACCTTTCCATGAACACCCGGTGCTGTGCACCACGGAAAAATCTATAGCGGACAGGTCGGCGCCCGAGATTTCCGTGGGGAAGGGGACATGATCCCAACCCACATGAAAATAGACATTCTCGCCGTTTTTATTTTTTATGAAAAACCGGTGGGTGCCACACTGAGGGCATAACAGATAGTGTTTTCTCATTTTGGGTTCCTGCGGTTCAATTGCTCTGGTTGAGGCGAATTGGACCTCTGCCCCGTAAGTGTGCACCTATTTACATTGTGCCGGAGCACATGAAAGCTGAACCACTGTTATTTGGATGTCGAATCGGCTGGAAAAATAGTAAACAATCTTAGCCTATCTATCCAGTCAACGCAATACGGACGATGCGTCCTGATTTTATTGTCCTTGTTTGTCCCATGGACGAATCGTCAAGCCTCCGGCCAATGGTGTGATGGCCGTCGTCTATCGTCCGAATCACAGTTGGTGATTTGATAAAAAATATTAAAAGTGGGCCGATCGATTTGCAGTCAACCCAGGATGCCTTATTTTGATAGTTGATAAATGCCTGTCTCACCGAAAATGCACGGTGTATCGACGGCAAGATGTTGATTGGTAGACGCCAAGAATCAGAAAGGATTTGATCTAATGAGAAAAGTTTTCGTGTCTGTCCTGGTATCGATCGTTTTCCTTATCGGTGGTTGTGGCCACAAACAATTTCACCAGGGTTCAATGCCCGATCCGGGATCCTACATGATCCATTTTCATGAACTGGATGCCGATGGTGATGACGCGGTGACCTGGGAGGAGTTCAAACTGCGATTCCCGGATACCACCGAGGAGGTGTTCAAGGCCGTTGATCAGGATGGCGACGGCATCATCGATCATGACGAGTGGCACAATTTTAAGGAAGCCCACGGAAAGTAATAACGAGCATTATTTCCCTGGGCATGCTCTCAGCCGGTCTGATGATGGTGGGATGGGGCGGTTTTAAGCCGCGACATCGAGCGCACGCCCGTTGCTTGTCGGAGCGAAGCAGAGATCCCGCTCATCGGGGCCGCTGAGAGGCTTATGTTGAAGCGGTTGAAAAGAAAAATAGCGGACCGGGTGGGTCACATTCCGGTCCGCTATTAAATTGCCCCATGGCAGCAGGGTCTTGGTTAACCGATTTTCAGAATCAGCGAGGCACCGCAGTCGCCGGCAGCACAACCCGTCCACAGCAGGTACCCGCCGCCTTGCATGACCGCCTCTTCGATACCTTCCATGATCAGCCGGGTGGCTGTGGATCCCTGGGGATGGCCGTAAACCACGGACGAGCCGTAGTTGTTAAAGCCGTCGACGTCGATCTCCATCTTATTGGCAAAATTGATGTCGTTGACCACAAAGGGATTGTGGGTCTTAATGACCTTGATGTCACCGATGGACAGTCCCGCTTTTTCCAGGGCCATGCGGGCAGCCGGAACCGGTGCGGCGGCCATGTAACCTTTCTTTTCGCGGGCATAACCATAGGCAATCACCTGGATGGGAACTGATGCGTCGGCACTCAAATCAGCGGCCTTCTCCTTCGTGGTGACCACCATGGAGGCGTTGCCGTCGGCCGGGTGAGTCTGGGCGCCGAAGCTCAGCACGCCGCCGGGCACCAGGGGTTTGAGTTTGGCTAGGCCCTCGGCGGTGGTGGGCATAATGCCTTCATCTTCTTCCACGAGGATGCTTTTCTTTCGGGAGAGCTGGATTTCGGCGGCGAACATGTATCGCTTTTGAAAGGCCCGGTCTTCGGCCAGAGACATCTGGTATTGCTCGTAGCGTCGCACGGCCAGGCGGTCACATTCCTCTTTGGTGATGCCTTCTTCTTTGGCGACATTTTCCGCTGTTTCCACCATTCGCAGGCCGACATTGGGATCGGCATTGAAGTTATCCATGAGCCAGTTTTCGCTGATCACCTCACCGCCGGGACCATTGGGGTTGGGCCAGATGGTGTGGGGGCCGTTGGAGGTGCGGTCGGTGGTGAGGACGAAGGCGTTTTCAACCATGCCTGTCTCGACGAACGTGGCCGCCTGGAAGATGCAGGTGGTGCCGGTGGTGCAGGCCTGGCTGACGGCGATGCCCGGAATGCCGCCGCAGCCCATCAGGGCGGCGGCCAAAGGTGCGCTATAGAACTGGTGCAGTTGGCTGATGGTGTTGCCGAAAACCAGGTAGTCGAAGATGCCCGGCTCCCAGTTCTTGTTAGCAATCCAGCGGGCGGCGGTCTTTGCGCCCAACACGATGGAATTCTCGTTGGCCATGGCCCCCTGCCAGCGGCAGAAAGGGGTGGAGTAGTACCCTTTGTAGGGAATGAACGCTTTGGTCAGCATGTAAAAAACCTCCTTGTGGAATTAATGTTGCTATTTATTGGTCATTTCGTTGGCGCCGGGCAGCTGTCGGTTTCCGGAAATACCGGTTCACCTTCGGCATAGCTTTCTCGCAGGATCCGGTGAAGGATCTTTCCCGTAGCGGTGCGTGGCATCTGATCCTGTTTGATGAAGAAGACCTGCTTGGGCCGCTTGTAGCCAGCCATCCGTTCGCGGCACCAATCGTATATTGTCGTTTCAGTTATGTCCGAACTATCCATGGGTACCACCACCACGGCCAGTTTTTCCCCCCATTTATCGTCGGGCAGGCTGATAGCAGCCACATCGAACACATCCGGATGGCAGCCAACGGTCTCCTCCACCTCGCTGGGATAGACGTGTTCGCCGCCAGTGATGATCATGTTGTCTTTGCGGTCGACGATCTGGTAGAAACCGTCCTCGTCCCGTTGGGCCATGTCGCCGGCGGAAAACCAGCCGTCCTTGAAGGCGGCGGCCGTTTTTTCGGGCAGCTTGTAATACTCGTCAAAGAGCATGGGGCCCTTGGAGTATAGCTCTCCCACTTCGCACGGCGGCACCTCGTTGCCCTCCGCGTCTAATATCTTGACCTGGTCGGTGCCCAGGCTTTCGTAACCGATAGAGCCCAGTTTGCGCATCTGGTCCTCGGGACGCAGTACGGTTACGATGCCTGCTTCGGTGGAGCCATAGGCCTCGTACAGCTGAACACCGGGGAAGAACTCCATGATGGCGGTTTTCATGGTTTTTCTCACCGGGGCGGAGCTGCAGAGCAGTTTTTTAATGGAACGGGTATCCCGATTGCGGCCTTCTTCGGAGACATTGAGGATCAGGTTATAGTGGGTGGGGATCAGGGAAATGAAGGTTATCTTCTCTCTTTCCACGATCTCCAGAATCTCATCGGGCCTGAAGGAACGGGCCGGGTGGATGTAAACTGTGGCACCGATATAGGTAAAGGTGAATGTGAAGAAAGTGGAGTTGATGTGGCACAGGGGCATGACGTTCATGCATACGTCGTGGGCATCGAACCCGAAGTCAATCGCATTGATCAGAAAGAAGGCGATGTGGGATTCGTGTGAGCGAACCACCCCCTTTGGTTTTCCGGTGGTACCCGAGGTGTAGATAAGAATCCAGGTGTCGGACGGGAGAACCTGCACGTCCGGTTCGTCCTCCGGAGCGCCGTCGATCAGTGCTTCGTATTCGCGGTAGCCTGCTTTACGCCGGTCCACGACGATGTAGTTTTCCGGCGGGATCTGTTCCAACTGATCCTTGATGGCATCCACGCAGGGGGTGAATTCGTGGTGCACGGCCAGGGCTTTGGCGTCTGCATTGTCGACGATGTAAGCCACTTCAGGCCCTACCAGTCGGAAATTCACCGGGACGATGACGATGCCGGTCTTGGCCGTGGCCAGATAGAGCTCGACGATTTCGATGCTGTTTTCCATGAGCACGGCCAGTTTGTCGCCTTTTTTCAGGCCCATTTCCATGAGGCGGTGGGCCAGGCGGTTGACCCGGCGATTCACTTCAGGGTAAGTGAAACGCCGCCGGGAATCGCACAGCGCCACGGTTTGCGGCAGATTCTTGGCGTTCATCTTGAGCTGCTGTCCCAGATTCATCCAATGGGCCATGGGGTGTTCCTTAGGTTGAAGGGTTCGGGGTTCGGGGTTCAGGGTTCGGGGTTCGGGGTTGAGGGTTCAGCGTTCAAGGGTTCGAGGAGATGAACAGCAATCTCAATAATACCAACGAATCCAACCAATGAAACGAATGAAACCGATCAAACCAACCCAACAATCGCTTCACAGAGCAATGCGTGCATCCACCGCCACGGCCCCTTTTTCGAAAGCCATGACCGGGTTCAGGTCCAACTCTGTGATTTGTGGGAAGTCCATCACCAGCTGGGACAGTCTTTGAATCAGTTCGATCAGGGCGGCTTTGTCCACCGGTTTTTCGCCGCGCACCCCATCGAGCAAGGCGGATGCCTGGATGCCGTCGACCATTTCGCGGGCTTCTGCGTCAGTAACCGGGGTGAGGTTGAATATAACGTCCTTGAGCACATCGACGAAGATGCCGCCGAGGCCGAACAT
>JAQYWF010000425.1 GCA_030145105.1 Desulfosarcina sp. | reverse complement strand
TGAACATGAAAAAACGAATCAGCCGACTGAAGCCTCCCATCACGCGGCCGATCTCTTTTTCCACGGAAGACTCCACCCGGCAGAAGGAGATGATGCAGCGCTCAGGCCGCAGGTTGTCTGGGAAAAGGCAGGGTCCGGTGCCATTTTCAAGGAAAACGCAGTCTGAAGGGAAAAAACTTTCTTTGGCAAGGCAGTCTGCCATGGCGTCTTCAATCGCCGGCGCCATGGCCAGGATGTAGACCAGGTCCCACTCGGTAATGATATCGGCGGGATGGATGTTCCGGCAGCAAAGCCCCTGGCATCCGGCCATGCAACGCGCCAGGATCGGAGTGGCTTTTTTCGTCAACGCCTTCTGGGCATCATGGATGTCGTGGCAGATCGCCGCGAGGACTTTCCGTTCATGTGCATCGAGGACGTCGATTTTTTTTCTGGCGGTCTTGAAGCTGTGGTTGAGTCCCATGGTTATTTTAGGCCTGCAGGCAATTGGTGGGCATGCCCATTTCTTGAATGTCCGGTCAGAAATGGTAAATTGTGGTTCAGGCCAAGGCCGCAGCGAATTTGAAACCGGAGGCGTAGCAGCGCTACGTCGAGGATAGCGCTGAAGCTTCACTACGTGCTCAATTGAGTGAGAACGCCGGCCTGGGCCGCAAGATGCCGTTTCTGGTCGGACATTAGATAAACCGTTTCATCATTTCATCAACCATCCCATCCACATTTTCCGGCGTAACACCGTGCTGAGCGCAAAAGGCATCCACCTTGGTGAGCCTTTTGGGGCTGTTCATGTCGGCCAGGCGCGAAAAAATGCCCAGGCGTCGGCCAACCTGAAAGCGGCACCGGTCCTGGGGTGACAGATCGAGAAACCGGTCCAGTATCGCAAGGATATCGGGTTTGGCTTCGGGGAGACGGCCCTGGATCTCTTCAAACAGGTTGAGGATGTGATCACTGACGATCATGCTGGTAATACCGTCCAGTCTTTCGATGAACAACCGGATCTCCCGGCCCATATCGATGTCGTTCAGCTTGACAAACCGCCCGGAGCGGTGTTCTTCGGCCAGGGGAATCCCGTCGGGAATGGCCAGGGTACGCAAGCGGATGAAATCCGGATTGATCCGGTTCAGGGCGTCGGCGGTTTCCAAGGCATGGTCCCGAGACAGTTCCTTGCCGCCCAGTCCCGGCATCACATACTCGGACAATTCCATTCCGGCCTTTTTCACCTTTTGTCCGGCCTTGATCTGGGTGCGTTTATCCACCCCTTTGCGGACCCGGCTGAGCACCGCGTCCGAACCGGACTCAAGGCCGATGTGGACCCGATTCAGACCCGCCTCTCGCATCTGCCTCAGGTGGTCGTCGCTGATGCGGGCGATCGTGTGCGAGCGGGCATAGGATGTGATCCGATCGACCCAGGGGAATCGGGATCGAAGATGACGCAAAATCCGGATCAGTTGGTCGGGCTTGACCACCAGGCTGTTGGCGTCCTGCAGGAAAATAGAACGCATGCCGCCGCTATACCAATTCAGTGCGGCCCCGAATGCCTGCTGTTCGTGGGCGGGCAGGCCCTGCACCCATGAGCTGATATCCTGACGGAGAATGTGGCCGGATCCGTCGGCAAATCGTTTCAGCGTCACCACATGCCGGTGGAGCGCATCGATATCATCGAGGACGTGGGCTTCGGGGCGAACGGAAAAGCGAGCCCCCTTGTAAACCGGGCAGAAGGCGCAGTGATTCCAGGAACAGTTTCGGGTCACCCGGACCAGCAGACTGCCGGCTTCGCTGGGCGGCCGGATGGGGCCCTGTTCGAACCCGTGGTAACGTTCCTTGTCATGGTGGCGCTGGGCCATGGTCGCCAGTCTCCTGTCAGCATGTGGTTGGTCTCCTTGTATACCTGTCATCGATTCAAAAATAAACCCCCTTTGACAAGCGTCGACGGCATGCTTTATGGTAGGCTTCCGATACATGCTGAATACCGAAAGTGGCGGAGAATGCTTAAAAAACTGGGTTTTACCGTAATTTCTCTGATTTTTGTGGGAATCTGCACTGCAGGGGTTCTGTACATGCATCTCATGGCCTGGGCGGATCGCCCGGTGGGAACGGCCGTCCTCGAGAAGCTGTTCACCGTCCCCCCGGGCCAGGGGCTCAAGCAGACTGCCGATGCCCTCCGACAGGACGGTCTGGTTTCGGATGCCCTTCGCTTCACGATCCTGGCCAGACTCGACAAGAAAGACAAACTGCTCAAGGCCGGTGAATACTTTTTCTCCACGGCCATGACGCCAAGGGAGATCCTGGGCCAGATGGTGGAGGGAAGAGTACACCTCTACCGGCTCACCATCCCGGAAGGATACAACCTGGTTCAAATCGCCGCGGCGGTCTCTGCTGCCGGCCTGGAATCGGAGGGAAACTTTCTCGATGCAGCCCGCAATCCGGATATGGCCCAGAGCCTCGGCATCGAGGCCGATACATTGGAAGGATACCTGTTCCCGGACACCTACTATTTTCCACGGGGGCTGGACAGCGCCACCATCATCGCCACGATGGTCAAACAATTCAGGGCGGCTTATAAACCGGTCTGGGAGCAGCAGGCAAAAGCGATGGGAATGACCGTTCACGAGGTCGTCACCCTGGCCTCCATTATCGAAAAAGAGACCGGCGCCCCCGAAGAGCGCCCGCTGATATCCTCGGTCTTTCACAACCGACTGAAAAAAGGCATGCGCCTGGAGACCGATCCCACCGTGATCTACGGCATCCCCGATTTTGACGGAAATATCAAACGCCGACATCTGGAAACCCATACCCCTTACAACACCTACAAGATCAAGGGACTACCACCCGGCCCCATTGCCAGCCCGGGGGCCCTTGCCATGGAAGCGGTCCTTTTTCCTGCCCAAAGCGATTATCTCTATTTCGTCTCGAAAAAAGACGGCACCCATCAGTTCTCCACCACCATCAAAGAACACAATGCAGCGGTAAAAAAGTACCAGTTGAGGAAAAGAAAACGTTGAAAAGACAGCCGGATACGCTCAGATCCGGTTTCACGACCGGAGCGGCGGCGGCCGCGGCCGCCAAAGCAGCCCTTCAGCTGCTGTTTACCGGCCAGGTGCCGACAGTGGTGGAAATCACCTTCTTGACCGGAGAGACCAGGACGATCGCGGTTCATGGGTGCCGGTTGGTGGAATCGAACAAGGCGAGTTGCATGGTGATCAAGGATGCCGGCGATGACCCGGACGTCACCCATGGCGCCGAAATCGGTGCCGAAGTGACGCTGGAAAAACGAAGGATTGCGGATCCTATCCGGATCACCGGTGGTGCTGGGGTCGGCGTGGTGACCAAGCCCGGCCTCGAGATTCCACCTGGCCGCGCTTCCATAACGTCGGGGCCCGTCACCATGATCACCAACAGTATCAATGCGCTGCTCGACGAGCATCCCACCGATGCCGGCATACATGTTGAGGTATTCGTACCCGAGGGGGAGCGGCTGGCTAAAAAAACCCTCAACGCGCGGTTGGGAATCATCGGCGGCCTGTCCATTTTAGGCACCACCGGCATCGTCTGGCCCATGTCCCACGACGCCTATGTCGCCACCATTCAAAAATCCATGGATGTGGCCCGGGCCGCCGGATTGACGCATCTGGTGCTGGCCACCGGCAGACGCAGCGAGCGCTTTGCCCAGGAATGCTGGCCATCGCTGGCCGACGAGTCTTTCATTCAGATCGGTGATTTTTTCCAGGCGACCATGACCGCTGCCGCTACACGCGGGTTTTTATCGGCAACCCTGGCCGTCTTTTTCGGCAAGGCGGTAAAAATGGCCCAGAACATCCCCCACACCCACGCGGCAAAATCCGAACTGACCCTGGAAACCCTGGCCCGCTGGA
>JAQYWF010000339.1 GCA_030145105.1 Desulfosarcina sp. | reverse complement strand
TGTTCCTTCAGCTTTGCTTTTGCCATGAATCGTCCCCTAACGTGTTAGCTACGCTCGTGCACGGCCTATCAACGGCCGCCTCAAAATCGTGCCCCTCTTAGAAGCTCGGACGGGCCTTGTCAAGAAAAAGCGCGTGGGTAGTCAAATATAGGTAATCAGGCCCGGATCGTTTTGGGCCTCCAGGTGAGCCACACAGTTGAAGAGAACCAGCCACAATTGCTCTTGATGATGACGAAGAACGGTAATGGACGTGTTGCGCAATTCCCACCCCAGGCGGATCGTCTGCTCTCTTGAGGTAGCCAGGGTCTGCCGCAATGCTGCGGCGGTGGGGCCCCCGGAGGTGAACACCACCACCTTTTTATTATCCCCCACCTTGCGCACCACATTGTCAATGGCGCCGCTGATCCGATCTCTGAATTGCTGCATCAAGCGCATACGCGCCGCGACTTCGACCGGCATCATTTCAGCTTTCTCAGCAATATCGAAGATCCTCCCGATAGCACCATGGTCGGTGTGAATCTGTTTCATCTGATCGGAGAGGAGCGGGTCTTCCTGAATCACTGTGTATAAGCGGTTCATCATCTGGTCAGAGCTGTCGAACTCGTTGAAATCCGCGTCTATAATAATATCCGGTGATCCGTCGCCATTGGTCTGGCTCATGGCGATGGTGGCCGTCTGTACATGCCGCCTCAACGCGCCGGAATAAACGGCATCGAATCGGACCCCATTTTTATGAAAATGCCTGCCCAATAGCGCCGCCTGCCGCTCGCCAACGGCGGACAGACGATCGTACGCCGGCTGGCCGAACGACGCCTGGCCGTGCCGAACAAAGTATAGTTCAATCATCTGAACACCTTTTCTTGGTTACCATGGTTGGCGGTTTACGTTAGATAGCATCGACCGGAGAGCCGTCAGATGTATGGGAAGGCAGCGAAAAGCAGTCCGTCTCACTGGAGCGCGTATCGTAGCAGGGTCGAGGGCCCGAGAGCGCCCGGCATTCATATTTATTTTTTTCCAAAATCTATCCTATCCCAATTGTAATCGTCAAGGATAATGAACAAATATTCATCTTCTCTTGTACATCCCGCAAAGTGGATGACCGCCGTCAAGGCGTGCCCACCCCGGCCGTCAGATATCGTCAAGGCCCTGCACCAGGCCGGCATCGATGCCGACCCGGGCCTGTTCGACAATATCGACCAACTGCCTGGGTTTTTCATGGCCCGATACCGGGATCGGCCGGAATTCGAGGAAAGTTTCTTCAGGGGGGAGTAGTATCGAGCGGGTTCGGGGTTCGGGGTTCAGGGTTCGGGGTTTAAAAAAGATGAACGTCGAATGATGAGATAGCTTCGCTCCAGTGTTTGATAGGATCAATAAGAACCAAATCTCTTTCTGTTGCCTTCTCCGTGACCCTGGGTTCTGGGTTCGGCTTTGAGCCTTGAACTTCAAGCTTAACAGCTCACCAGCTTATGAGCTTAACAGCTAATATGTTCCGGTTTCGACGTTCAGCTCTTTCCCCTCGTTCGATGTTCATCTTTTTCGAGCAACCTTGCCGGAATCCTCCAGGAGGTCCGGCAAGGTTTGAATCCATTTAGCCGGCTTGAACCGCGATCCGTCTTGGTGTGGCCTTCTCCACCTTGGGCAGGGTAAGGCGCAACACGCCGTCGCTGAGCTTGGCATCGATCTTTTCCTGGGCAATGACCTCAGATAGGGAGAACTGGCGGTAGTAGCGTCCGGTTTCATATTCCACATATACCTTCTCACCGGGCGTTCCCGCCTTCGGGAGCACGTCTCCCGTCAGCGTCAGGGTATCGTCCCGAAGATCCACATTCAGTTCATTCGCTTTCACGCCGGGCATATCCACCAATAAGGTGATGGCTTTTTCCGTTTCAAAAATATCCACGTTGGGTGTGAACACCGGGCCTGGCTTGGTCTGTTCGGCAGGTGAGGCCAAGGCCTGTTTTTCGATGGCTTTCAATTCTTTAGATTCTGACATAATCGGTTCCTCCTTTCATCGTGGGCGCTATTGGATCGAAATCTGCCTGGGTTTGGCCCTTTCCGCCTTGGCGATGGTTACGGTCAACACGCCTTCCACCAGACTGGCCTTGACATGGTCCGGATCGATGTCGCCGGGAAGAGCGACAGCCCGTGAAAAACGTCCCGCTTCACGCTCCCGACGATGATACCGTGCATCTGCCACCTCTTCAGAAATCTTGCGTTCTCCGGCCACGGTCAACTGGTTGGCGGTTACGCTGAGATCCAGATCCGCTGAATTCACGCCGGGCAGTTCCGCACTGACGTGATAGGCATCTGCATCTTCCGTGATATTGACCGCCGGAAACACACCAGCTCCGGCGCGACTCAAGGGCCGGTCGCCGTAGGACTCAAAAAGGCGTTCCATCTGACGCCGCATTCCTTCCAGGTCTGCAAAAGAAGAACCGAAACGCCGGCTGGGGGCTCCGAAAAGTGTTCTGTAGATCATTGCCAAACCTCCTTTTGTTATGGGTCTTGCTCACCCGTTTGTTTTGACCAAACAATATTTATGGATTTTGCGTTGTCAATATTATGGTAAAATTATTTTATTGCATTATTTTAGATATATATTAAAGTAAAGTAATTCATAAATATTGAAACTCGTGGAGATCTGAAATGACTCGGAAAAATAGGATAGACAATAGCGGTTCATTTACCTTCATTACCAGTTCGGGTCTTCGGGGCAGACAATCGGTACGAGCGACCTTCAAGCTCTCCTCCGGCTGTATCGAGGCCATCAGCATCGTTGCAGCGCAGTTAGGCATCAAACAAAAATCCCTGTTCGACCATCTGGCCCAGGACAGCGACTCGCTCAACGCCATCGCAAAGGAAGTACAAAATGCAAGGGTCGGGTCTGAAAACCGGATACAGAAAACCTTTGTGATCAGCAGAAGGTCCCTCTCCCTGCTGGATGAGATTTCAAGGGCTTTCAACGCTCCACGCGATGCGTTGGTGGAGTTTTCGGTGCGGCGGCTGTTGCCTGTGATCGACACGGAACAAAAAAAGTATGAAATGCGCAAAGCTGCATTTTCAGGTATCCAGCAGCATTTGAATAAGGGCACGCTGCTGCTGGAAAAAATGATCGCCCAGTTGGGAGAGGACGATCCGGTCACAGCCCGGATGGCATCGGCGATGGAGGCCTATGCCGGTGCGGCCAAAGCCATCGCGGCCTTTTTGGAGCGGACCCAAGGGATAGAGGATTTTGATCCGGAGAATTTGAATCAGATGGATGTGCAGTTTGAGCGTTAGCAGGCTGTTAGGGTCGCGCCCAAATCTCGATGCGGTTGCCCTCTGGGTCGAACAGGTAGAAAGCCCGAGAACCCCACGTGACCGTGAAGGGACTGACGTGGAGGCCGTCGGCAAGCATTCGACCATGCACGGCGTCGATGTCTTCCACTGACCAGGACAAGGTAAGACCGGCCCCACCGGCACTGTCGATAGACGTGTGTGCCGCATCGGCCACGCTCAAGCAGCTGTTGTCGGTCAGCTGGAATTCAACAAACCACGCTTTTTGCAGAAGCACGAGAAGTTTGACCCTGTCGCGATAGAATTTGACCGTGGCGCCCCATCGGTTGCAGTAAAGAATCGTGTTGGTGCGATGAATATTCATGGGGCTAATTTCGTCTCTGAGGTTTTGTCTGCGCCAGCCTATGCCAACCGGACCGAAGGTGTCAACAGGCACATGCCGACGGCTTTAGTCGACAGGCGACAGGTGCGGCATGTTTAGTGCAAATGTAAGGCAATTGTCACCTTGGAAGGCTATCGTTGAACCGCGACGGCATCGGAATGTTCTTCCACATTGCCGGGGATGTGCAGCCAAACTTAAGCCCGCTGGCATCGACTTGCCGTTTTTGGTTAAACATGCGACATTTCGTTGACGGTTCAGATATCGCGATCTTCATCGAGGGGGACGATTGCTCTGCCGTGCAAATGGATTTGCAGGGTGATTTCGATTAACCGAGTACGATTGGAGCCTCAATATGATCAAATTCATCGATCTGCTCAAGATTGCCGGCGTGTATTTAAACAGCTACAAAATCCACTGTGCGGCAGGCAGGGATGATTCACCATTGGAGGCCTTCTTCGAAGGCCGGTTCAAGGCGTGGCAGGAACATCAAAACCAGCAGAATTTTCGATGCGATGAAATCATCTCTTTGATTCATCTGCAGGAGGACAAATGGCTTTTTGCCGGTCTATATCAGGTGCTTGGCGTAAAGCACCGTAGACAGGGGGAGAAAAGCTGGTTCGAATACGGCACCAAAGAGATGGCCGGCATCGAGCATCTCACCGGTCGCCTGGTGATTCAGTTCCGCAAGCGTTTTATTGCATCCCACCTGATCGGTACCAAGTATATTGACAAGCTGCTGGTATCGGAAATTCGTGAAAAACGGATGCGGGTGGCCGACTTTCCGGGGTATAATGCGGTGAATCTGTCCTACCGGTTGCTGCGCACCGTTGTGAGGAAGAACTTGCCCCAGTGGAAGGCCGCATTGAGCAATGTGAGCGGGGTTTATCTGGTCACGGACAACCATACCGGCAAACATTTTGTCGGCAGCGCCAATGGCGGAGACACGATCTGGCATCAGTGGGTCTCTTTTGCCATCAGTGGCCATGGGGAGATCAAAACCCTGCAACGGTTGCTGAGCCGTGAGGTGGGTGACTATCAGTTTAATTTCCAGTTTTCGATTCTCGAAATCTGCGATTTGAAGGCAAGCAAGGACTATGTTCTTTCCAGAACGGAGCATTGGAAAGTGGTGTTGCAGTCAGTCGCGTTCGGCTACAACGAAAAATGATAAACGATGCAGGCATTCGTTTTCTTTAATTCGCAGGAGGCTACCCCCATGTCAACGAATCCAGAAACGAGCGGCGCCAGCCATATTGGCTTGAATTCAACCTCCACGCTCAAGGATGAAATTCAGCGCCACATCCGCTTCACCATGGCCAGAGACCCGGAAAAACCCAACCGCCATGCCTGTTTTATGGGGTTGGCATACAGCATCCGTGACCGCCTCGTCGACCGGTGGATCCGCACGCAACGGTCACAATATGACACAATGGCCAAACGGGTCTATTTTCTCTCACTGGAATTTCTGCCGGGTCGCTTTCTCATGAACTATCTGATCAGCCTGAAGCTGGTTGACGACGCCCGTCAAACGGTTGAGGAGATGGGTTTTGATCTGGACGAGCTGGAAGAGGAGGAGTGGGATGCGGAGAGCGCCTTGAACATTAGCGGCACAAGCAGGAGGCAAGGCGCCGTGTTGCCCAGAAACCAGTTGAAGTACTTCCCGATCCAGTAGCCCGCCTCGCCAGACTTCGCCGGATCGCCCAACCCGCGGAGCCAGGTCTCCGTCAGACCCAACCCCGCACCGAGAGCGTTGCTGAGGAGGCAGCCGATTAACAGCGCCCCGACCCAGTCGCGGCCGCTGCGAAGTCGCGGGTCCAGCCGGCGGCGGCGAAACCACAGACCCAGCAGGCAGCTCTGCAGGGCGTTTGCGGGCATGAACTGAAACGCGCTCTGGCCCAGCAGGCCGTTGCCCAGCATCGGACCGAGTGTACCCGCGATCGCGCCGTAGATCCCGAACCACAC
>JAQYWF010000229.1 GCA_030145105.1 Desulfosarcina sp. | reverse complement strand
GTCATCACCGCAGAGCGCCGCCAGGGCCATCCGCAGGTCGCCGGGCGGTGGGGTGCCCATGTCGCGGCGCAGTCGACCGCTGGAGCCCCCGTCGTCGGCCATTCCGACGACTGCGGTGAGCTGATCGGTGACCCCTCGAAGGGCTCTCAGCGAGACTGCCAGACCGTGCCCACCACCCAGCGCCACCACAGCGGGCCCGCTGGGCACCGGGCTGTGCCGACGCGGTGCCCCCGCGCGCTCGGCGCCGGTCGGGATCATCACTCCCGCCCCAGGTCCCGATGCACGACGCTGACCTCGAGCCCGACGCGGACCAGGCGAGAGGCGAGGTAAAAGAGCGCCTCCCCTTGAAAGATTCTCTTGGTATGCGATTTGAATATTTTGATTTCAGCTCTGATTTAATGAAAATTGACAGAACCGTATTACCCGCGGGCTGGATCAAAGGAGGAGCCTGCGCTGCAAAGAAGAGACTAGAAGAATTTATAGAGCAAAAGCTGGACCATTTTGAAGATCTCAGAAACGACCCCTCGAAGGATTATGCCTCACATTTGAGCCCTTATCTGCACTTCGGGCAGGTGTCTGCCTTGTACATAGCTTTGATAATCGATGCCCGTGATTCTCCTGGAAAAGAAGCATTTCTTGAAGAGCTAATAACGCGAAGGGAGCTGAGTATGAATTTCATCCACTACAACCCTCGTTATGATTCTTTCGAGTCTCTTCCACCATGGGCCATTAAGACGCTTCTGGAGCATGCTCAGGACCACCGCAAGTATTCCTATACAATGGAAGAGTTTGAGAGCGCTTCTACACATGACGAATACTGGAACGCGGCACAAAAAGAGATGGTGATACGCGGCAAGATGCACGGGTATATGCGCATGTACTGGGGCAAGAAAATACTTGAATGGAGCCCCGGGCCAAAAGAGGCCTACCGTACTGCCTGCATTCTCAACAACAAGTACTCGCTTGATGGAAGAGACCCGGCCGGTTACACAGGCGTCGCGTGGTGTTTCGGGAAGCATGACCGAGCATGGCAGGAGCGTGAAATATTCGGGAAAGTTCGATATATGAACAGAAGGGTCCTCCTGGTTGCTTTTTGGATTTATCGGCTATTACGTCGAGTCATTGATCGCCGTCTCAAGCATGATCACCAGAACAACGATGCCGACATTGGCACCTACAAAAATGTGGCCCGTTTTATCGTGCTGGTACCGGCAGTTCTTTTGTCCATCCATTTAATGGGTGTCAACCTCTCCTCTGTTTTCACCTCCAGTGGCCTGTTTGCCGTGGCCCTGGCGTTTGCCATGAAAAATATCTCCGAGAATTTGATTTCAGGCATGATGCTCCGCTTTGAACGCGCCATCTCCCCCGGCGACGTATTGGAGACCGACGGTGCCATGGTCCGGGTCAAGAAAATATCACTGCGGGCAACCGTTGTCCGGACAAAGGATGAAAAAGACCTGTTGATCCCAAATTCGCAACTCGTCCAGAGACGGGTCGCCAATTTCACCTTCCGGGACTCGGTGTGCCGCGTCTGGACCATGGTCGGGGTCTCCTATTCCTCGGACCTGAGGCAAGTCCGTGACATTTTAGAGAAGGTATGCGCCCAGATGGATGGCAAATCCGATCAGCATGCCCCGGAAGTCCTCTTGACCGACTTTGGTACATCGTCAGTCAATTTCAAGATTAGTGTCTGGATCGAAAACCCATGGGTCGCGGGCCTCTATAAGTCGGACCTTAACGAAGCGATCTGGTGGAGCTTCGAGGACGCGGGCATCGAAATCGCATTTCCGCAACTGGATGTGCATGTGGACAGGGTAAAGCCTATCGGGACAGAAAAAGGTGGATGCGTTGATCAAGCAGATGCAGGCCAATAAGTATTTGCGACTAAGTGGGCTACCCGCTATGCCGCTTCAGCGTCTCGGTCACAGTTTTTAGCTTATACCACAATTTTATTATATTAAAACAATTAGTTAACAACTAAAAAGGAGGAGAACATGAAACGGTCAACAACACGTTGGATGCTGGTTCTATTGGTATTCACGCTGCTCATGGGGGTTTTCACCACCGCGTCCGCAGCCCCAAAGGAAGGCTTGGATTTTTTTGTCGACCTCTACGGATGGATGCCCAATCTCTATGCGGATTCAGCTTCCGGGAGTGAAAGCGAAATTGATCTGGACACAATCCTCGATGATCTCCAGTTCATGGTGATGGCGATTGTGGGTGTCCAAAAAGACAAATGGACCTTCCAGGCGGACGTGATTTATATGGACCTGGAGGATGACACGAGCAGCACGAAAAACCTTCCGCACCTGCCAGGGCGGCCGGGCAGGTCGGTAAATGTGAATACTGACATCGAGTTGAAGGCCTGGGCCGTGACGCCGACGGTCAGCTACAACGTCCTTGAGAAAGACAAATTCAAGTTGGACCTTCTGGCCGGGGCCCGTTATTTCTATCTGGACGCTGATTTGCAAGTGAATCTCGATGGTGTCAGGGATCATGAACTCTCAGATTCTGATTCAGGTAGTGTCTGGGACGCCATCGTCGGTGTCAGGGGCGAAATCATGCTGAGCGAGAAATGGTTTATGCCCTACTACGCTGATGTCGGCACCGGTGAGTCGGATCTGACCTTCAACCTCTTTGGCGGTTTCGGCTACCGATTCAGCCGGGTCGACCTGATGGCTGGGTGGCGTTATCTGCGTTGGAACTTTGACGACAATCCGGTCCTCGACAACTTGTATATTAACGGTCCGATAGCGGGCCTAAAGATTCGATTTTGATCCCGATGATAAGGTTGGCTTCGTCGTCTTAGGGGCTTGCACCAAAATCGTAGGTTTCATCCATAAAGTTAGGAGATTCGGAATGCGGATATCTAAACTTGCTTGTGCCTGTGCCCTTTTGGCCGTCGTGCTGATCCTGGTGGGATGCGGTGGACCTCGCCTGATGATGCCGACACCCAATGTGTATCTCAATGAGGAGCGCGATCCTTATCATGCGCTCAATCCTGATCTGAAAAGCACTGAAATCCGGCTTTTTTACGTTACCGACCGAGGGCCCGAAAAAGACAAGCAGGGCAACCTTCGCTATGGATACAACCGTTCCGCCTCGCTGGCCTTCGGCGATACGGTGGTGGATCTGGGTGTTAACCATACCTGGGAGGACCTGCTTCAGGCCAGCCGGACGCAGAAGCGGTTAAAGCCCGTGGAACTCAAGATAGGAAAAATCACCGAGCATATTCGGGGACCGAAAACACCACTTCCATACGCCATGATCGATGGCAAGATTGTCGAGGAGCCGTCCTGGGTGGCACAAAGCAAGCAGGCGGCGGAGGCGTTTAGGAAAGAACTGGTTCAACAGTTGGCACTGACCCCCCGCAAAGAGATATTCATCTATATCCACGGGTTCCACAACACCTTCGATGATGCCGCCTTTGCCATGGCCGAACTGTGGCACTTTATCGGGCGCATCGGGGTGCCCATGATCTATTCCTGGCCGGCAGGCTATCCGGGGTTGTTCGGTTATACCTACGACCGGGAATCGAGTGAATTTACCGTTTTTCACCTGCGCAGGGTATTGAAATTCATTGCAAGCTTTCCTGAAGTAGAAAAGATCCATGTGATTGCCCATAGCCGGGGAACCGACGTCGCCGTGGCCGCGCTAAGGGAATTGACCATCGAAATGCGCGCAGCAGGGCTCGATCCACAGCAGGAGCTCAAGCTTCACAATGTTATTCTTGCCGCACCAGACATCGATCTGCAAGTCGCCGTGCAGCGGATCAGTGGAGACCATGTCCCGTTGAGCGCCAAACGGTTTACCGTTTACACCTCACCCGACGATAAAGCCATTGGTGTGGCCAGGAAGCTGTTTCAAAGTCCGCGGGGGCGCGTTGGCACCTACGGACCAGAAGCCGTAGACGACTATATGAGGGCCGGTTCCGAATTCGGCAAGGGCAAGTATTTCATTGTCAGATTCGAGGGTGCGTCCGGTGGATTCGTTGACGTGGGTGACAAATACGGCCACAGCTACTTTCGCAACGCCCCGACCGTGAGCTCCGATGTCGTACTGATACTGCGCGATGACCGTGACCCAGGTACCCCTGAAAGACCCCTGGAGCATATCGACCTTAATTTCTGGCGCATTCCGCCGGGATATCCAAGAGGGTCGCATTAAGAACCAATAGTAGGCTGGCCTTTAACTAAAAAAATGGTCATGTAGCCTCATGATTTGGTACAGGATAGATCATAAAAATTGAATCTATTTGGCTTAACGCTTATGCCAGATAGCTTACAAGGGTTTTATCCATCGTCCCGCCGTAATAATCCCATGTTATTGTAAAAACTTACATCGGGATGCGGGATCAATTCGATATGAGAGATGACCGGGCGGGATGATGGATAAAAGTGTGTTGCAGCAATGTAGAGCGTAGTTGCTCCCTGCTCTGTGTGAGAAGCTGCATAAGAGATGGAGGAATCGACCCTCCGAGGTCTGCCTGCAGGGGCTGGCCTCAAACCGCCCTCAGCGGCATCGGTCAAAAGCCCTTGTCGTGAGCGTCGAGGGAAAAGGCGAGATGAACGCGTCAGGTATGAACCGAGAAGGCGAACACCAGTGAACCATCGTGCAAGTGTCGAAAGCGTCTTAGACGACATCAAAACCGGGGTCTTTTTATTGCTCCGGGATAAGCCCATCGGGAACCTGCTTACTGGGTGGGCGGTGTCCGGCATAGAGATGGCGCGAGCTCGGTTCGGGCTCTTGTGCGGAACTGCAAGAACCTGCGTTGTGATGCCAAGGGAGACGGCCAAGAGAAGCCACCTCAAGGCCCAGAGTACCGATGCACAACGCAGGGGCGGACTGACTCATAGTAGCATTGAAGGATCTGTAATAGATCTGGAGCCAAGGAGTCAGGTTGTCCTGCCAAAGTCATCGTCAACCCACAAGGGGAGGAACGAATGACCAAAGCAAAGTCGTTTGACATTCCAAAAAGGCTTGTATGGGAAGCATACAAGCGCGTAAAGGCAAATCGTGGAGCAGCCGGAGTGGACGAGCAATCCCTTAAGGAATTCGAGGAATCGCTCGGTGATCACCTGTATCGGATCTGGAATCGCATGTCGTCGGGGAGCTACTTCCCACCCCAGTGAAAGCGGTAGCGATTCCAAAGAAGTCCGGCGGAGAAAGGACCCTTGGTATACCTACCGTTTCCGATCGTATTGCGCAGGCGACGGTAAAGCTCGTGTTGGAACCGCAAGTTGAACCTTACTTTCATGATGATTCTTACGGATACCGACCGGGCAAATCGGCTCATCAGGCCATCGCGGTCACCCGCAAGCGTTGCTGGCGGCACGACTGGGTGCTGGAGTTTGATATCAAAGGGCTTTTCGACAATATCGACCATGGGCTTCTGATGAAAGCGGTTCGATGTCACACGAACTGTAGGTGGGTCTTGCTTTATATTGAGCGTTGGCTGACTGCGCCTATGCAAAAGAAGGATGGAACGATCATCAGTCGGGATAGAGGAACCCCGCAAGGAGGGGTTATCTCACCCCTACTTGCCAACCTGTTCTTACATTATGCATTCGGCAGGTGGATGGCGACGAACTTTCCCAAATTACCCTTTTGCAGATACGCGGATGACGCATTGATTCATTGTCGCAGCCACAAACAGGCCATATACCTGCGCAGTGAGCTTGAGAGCCGACTGAGAGAGTGCGGCTTGGAACTGCATCCGGTCAAAACCAAGGTGGTCTATTGTAAGGACATCCACAGAAAACAGGAGTATGAAGCCATCCAGTTTGACTTTCTGGGGTATACGTTTTGTCCCAGATGCTCCAAAAATCGTTATGGCCGTCTGTTTGTCAACTTTACGCCTGCAATCAGTCGATCGGCGGCAAAGTCAATCCGGCAAACGGTGCGCCGCTGGCGGTTACAATTGAAGAGCGAAAAGACAATCGAGGATTTGGCCCGCATATTCCGTCCGGCGATACAAGGATGGATCAACTATTACTGCAAGTTCTATCCATCTGCCTTTCAACCCATCGCAAATCATCTGGATCGATTTTTAGTGCGATGGGCTATGCGGAAGTTCAAAAGGTTCCGAGGCCATCAACGTCGAGCCTTGCATTGGCTCGGGCGAATTGCCCAACGCCAGCGGTTTTTGTTTCCCCACTGGCGGGCAGGCTTCGTGCCGCCGACTGGGACAATGGGAGCCCGGTGAGCTGAGAGGTTCACGCCGGGTTCTGAGAGAGCCTGGAGGTGAGATTCCTCCGGGCTACTCACCCACTTGTTAGCTATCACAGGTTAAACATCTGATAAAATTATTAAATAAACTGCTTTTGATACTTACTCAGATTTGGTCAGAGGTCTTACCAGCTTACGGTAACCATGTTTGAGCAAATCGATGTTCCGGCCTCGCATAATTGGTAGGTTGCCGGGGTTTTCTCTTTAAAAGGACCATGAGTGTATGCCCCATCATTGGAAGTAATAGCAATTATGGAACCGTCACGGTAGACAACCACAAACGTTGAATTTGCCCCGGACCAAGTAAGGTCAGCATATCTATCTTTTTCGATCTTATAAGCATAAACGCTAAGATCAATAACTGTATGCTGGCTATACTCGCCGCTGGTATCGGTCGTCTGACTATTGTTAATTGTTACCGTTTGATTGGTTGGTTTGATCCAGCCGGGTATCGTATAGAACTCCAAGAGATGATTGCCAACTGAAAGTCCGTTCTGCGTATACCCACTGCTGTTCCAATCCCCTCCATCCACTCGCCATCTGGCATCTGCTGAAACAGCTTCGGGCGGGTAAATTGTCACTTTTAGAGAACCTAATGCGGGATCCTGGCTAACCGTATAGGTTTGATCGGCAATGTTAATTACCGCCGTTCGGCTATCGCCGGTATTGGGCGAAACCGTGTAAGTTAACGTACCATCGCCGATACCGCTGGGTTCGGAAGTGATTGTCACCCATGTCGCATTCGCTTCAGCATACCACTCGCAAATGGTTGAAGATGTGGAGACGTAGAACCTGCCTGTTCCACCGCTTGAACTGATCGTTTTATTGGTGGAAGAAATCGAATAGGTACAATCGGAGGTGATAAAGTGTCTTGTTTCCGATTCAGCTCCAATGTTGGCATATAGATCAATCGCCGAAATTTTCCAGTAGTACTCCGTTGATGGTGTTAGTATCGCAGGCTCATAAGTTAAACCGGGAGTCGTTTGATCAATTACAATATCATAAAAATTTACGTCCTTTGCAACCTGCACAATATACTCCACAGCATTAACGCAAGGCTCCCACTCTATAGAAAAAGCGTTCGGATCAACTATATCGCCTTTGTTTGGAAAAATCAGAAAGGGAATGAACCGATAGGCGTCAACGCCAACATTCTCGTTGTTTTGACCAGCGATTATCGTAACACCGGTTACCTCCCCCCGCCATTTCACGTTGCCGTTGAAATCTTCTGCCAATAACACAAAGGTTCTATCCTGACCTACCGGAATACCCTTTATCGCACCGCTGTGTGCCTCACAGTCCCAGGGGCCGCCGGTGACCAGCAATGTGCCGGTTGAAGTATCGTATACATTGCATACAACATGCTCAATGCCACTTGCCTGACAATTTAGAGAAATTTTCAAAGCCGCTGAATTTTGAAAATACTGAGTGTCATGCCATTGAATGGTCAAGGAAGCCGATCCGGTATTAGAATACCCTGCAGTTGAAACGTCTTGGACATCATTTCCGCAGCCCCATAGCAGAGAAATGCATAAAAGAAATATCAGAGATGCGAAAAAAAGGTCTCTGATTGATGTACGAAAGAAGGTGTGAGTCTTAGCGCGGCTTATCTCCCTATTTTTATCCCTCAGGTGACTATTAAAGTTAGTGCCAGTACTCTCGTCACCATCGTTCAGAATGTCGAACAGAGCATCGGCGGTCATAACAGGTGCTGCGCCGGAGCTCAGATAGGCATCCGCAGAAGCGGCGATGATATCTTCGACCTCGTCCTTGCCGGTCTCCACCACCGCAAAGTCATACGTCTCCGTGGCCTCGTTGACCTCGGTCTCTAACGCATAATCGCGCTGCAGAGTATCAGGCCCAAAACGGGTCGTCGCCAGGACCTCGTCGTTCTTGGTCCAGCCCATCATAACGAACTTGAGGTTGACCACGTCGTAGCCCATGACACCCAGGACCGTCTGAGCCACCTGGCCGGTGTGACCGGTGTAGCAATAGTCGACGATCTGCTTGTCCGTGGGCAGTTGTGCCAGACTTTCTGGCTTGGCGACGTTCCGCCAGGGGATGTTGGCCGCCCC
>JAQYWF010000267.1 GCA_030145105.1 Desulfosarcina sp. | reverse complement strand
CAATGGGATTTAAATTGACATCTGGATTTATGTATTTCCAGATATAGGTTAAATTCACATCACCCTCAGGGTCAAAGCTATCGGTTGCATTCAATATTATTTCTTCTTCCCGGAAATAGGTCTGATTTTTTATCGGTTCATTGATTTTCGCCACCGGGGGGTCATTTGGTGCGCGGGTGCCCTCTACTTTATCTCCATCAATTGATTCTGTTTCATTGCTCCATGGTGTTGGCCGAGGCCATGCTGTCGGCAGCCGGTCCCAGGTGGGGAGATCCCGGTCCTATGTCGATGGCCCGATTGAGCTCGTCGAAAGGCACCGGGGACACGTAGATGGTATTGGTGCCGCCGTTTTCCGTCTCGCCGTAAATGAACCCGCCCATCTCTTTGGCCATCTGGTGGGCTTCCTCGACGATCTCGTTGTGTGGACCGATCTGTTGGACATCTTCCGGGCAGACCTCGATGCAGGCGGGCAGTTCGCCTTCCTTGAGTCGGTCGTAGCAGCGGTCGCACTTATACATGACGCCGTTTCCCGCATACTGGGGCAGCAAATCCAGGTGCAGCCCCACGCCGGACTGGCGTTCGGGAATATGCCATGGACACACCGCCTTGCACTTGGCGCCCCCCATGCAAACATCCGGATGAATGCGTACGATGCCGTTGTTCTGGGTAAAGGCGGCGCCGAACGGGCAAAGATTGGAGCAAGGCGCGTTGCGACAGTGCATGCAGCGCCGGGGAATGTTGATTTCAAACGCCTCCCCATTGTATTCGCCGACGGCCTGTTGGATGAAGAGCCAGTTGTAAGGGGTCAGCCGGTCATCTATCCTCCGCTTTTCCGCTGACGACCAGTCGGCGATTTTCACTTTGTTGCGTGGAATCATATCGGGCATGGAGCCTTGCGGCATGGGGAATTTCTCTTCGTTAACTTCCCGGCAGGCCTCTACACAGGCGCCGCAGGCGATGCATTGCTGAAGATCCAGCAGGGTGCATAGTTCCGTGCCGGCATCTTTGGCAGAGAGCGGGTGTGGGACCCCGGCGGCTGCAACCGCGCCGGCCGTAATCAGGCCGGCCTTGATAAACGACCGCCTAGACAACTTGTTGGACATGAATAACACTCCTTCTTGAACCGCAATAGAGAGCAAATAAACGTCAACGGGTTACAACGAAACCTACGAAGGCGGCAGTGGACCAGCCGCAGGCAACACGCGGCTACATGAAAGACTGAATATTTTTCAAACGGTTGGCCATATCCTGCAGCCTGCCAGACATCACCCGGATAAAGCTTTTGCTGTCCGGTGTGTGTTCACCATCGAAACTAATGGCAATGCCCGCAAATTTGAAGTTCACGGGGATACCCTTCACATCGATGGGCTCATCCTGAAGAACTTTCATCACCCGGTTGAGCGCTTTTTTGGAATCTTCGCGGTTGATCAGCGGCAGCACGGCCACGAGGGTATTTTTGCCCAGCTGGCCGACGATGTCTACCTCGCGAAACGTCTCGGACAAAAGGGCCAACACGGCTTCCACGAGAATTTCGTTGTTGATGGCACCGGCCGGTACCTTGGCTTGGGGTTTGATCCGCACCATGGAGAAAGCAAGGGCGGAAAAAGAGTAGTCATAGCGATTGGCGCGGGCGATCTCCTTTTCCAGGATATAGGCCATGGCGCTGGCTTTGATCACGCCGGTAGGCATGACCCGATTGGCCTCTTTGTCCTTGATCAGCTGTTTCTGATGGGCAATTTCATCCTGGATTTTTTTATAGTCGTTCTCATCGATTTCACCGGCTTCGACCTTGGTGCGGACGATCTTAAGGATTTCCCCTAGTTCGTCGTGCTCGCTGACGCTTTGTTCAAGCGTCTGGAGGACGCTGAGAACCTTGTGTGGCGTTGTCGTCCCGCCATCTTCACCCGGTTGGCCCTTGGCTTTGATCCATTCGGCCCGCATTTGATCCAAAACCGTTTCCATCCGGGCGTTGAGGCGGTCTTCCAGCTTGGTGATGACATCGCCCCCCACATCCATCTTGCCCAGTTGGCTGACAATGGTGGACTCGATGCTTCCCACCACCTTTTTCAGATGCTCGGGATCATCTTTCTCCTGGGTCTGGTCCATGGCCATCTGGCCGCCCATCTGCTCCACGTACCCGGCCAGAATATCGGCCAGTGCATCGTCGTCACCGCTGCCTTTGCGGATCTCGGCGGCCAGGTAAATCAACTGGGCCGCCTGTTCCGGATTATTCTTGAATTCCGCGATAAGCTCATCACCGTCAACACCGATCTCTTCACCGCTCTCCTGGAGGATATTGGCCAGGCCCTCGCTCTGCAGTTCCTTGCCCAAGGCTTGTATCAGTTCCAGGTACTGGGTGTGGGACATGCCTTCTTCCAACAGGGCCGTTTTTATTTGGGGCAGCAGGCGCTTGAGTTCGTCAGCTTCGGGTACCAGCCGCCTGAGGATATGGGCCATGCGGGCCGGCGTAATCTTGCCCTGTTGGTACTCGTCTTTCACCAGCTGGATGAGCACCCGATCGGTGAGTTCATTGGCATGCTCCAGAATGGCCGCCTCGTTTTCATAGGCGACGCCCATGGCTTTCTGGGCTTCGATGCCTTCCAGCAGCTGTTTTTTCATATCGAAGACGGCACCGGCCAGATCGGCAATGGCCACGTCGCCTTTACCTTCCAGGTGCTTGTCCACTTCCATGCGCATCACTTCCAGCTGCTGAAACAGCAGGGTGCCGTGGCCGCCGGTGCCCGTTCCGCCGGTGCCCGTTCCGCCGGTGCCCGTTCCGCCGGTGCCTGATCCGCCGGTGCCCGTTCCACCGGTGCCCGTTCCACCGTCATTTGCCGTTTCAGTGCCGTCGCCTTCTCCGGCTCCACGGCCAGGACCTGCCCCGCCAGTGCCGTCACCGGCCACACCCGCACCCGGCCCGCCGCCACCATCTTCAGTCCCGGTTCCTTCACCTGAGCCGCCGGTTGCATCCCCGGTGCCGCTGCCGCCACCACCCGATCCCGCGCCTTTGCCCGTTGCTGAAACACTCTCCAGGTCCGCCTGGATCATGTTTTCAGACACGGCGCCTGGATTGGCCATGAGGGATTCGATGTTCAGGGTTTTGGCGAACTCCTCAGTGAGCACGCTCTCCAGCAGCGTGTCCATGAACATCTTGCGGGTCTTGGCCTCGTCTTCGGCGGCCATCATCTGGGGGGTCAGATCTTTGAGTGAATCTCGGGAAATCACCTCATCATCGTCAGTCACTTTTTTATACCGCACGTGGTTAACCTTGATGCAGGATACCCCCCGGGCAAAGATAGCCTTTTTGAATCCCTCGGCCCCGCTATATTTGGTGATGTTGGCGAACACCTCCAGGAAAACCTTGATCTCCCGTTTCTCGAGACCGGGTTCGATAGAGAGGGATTGAATGCCGTTATTTTTAAATAGCACCACCAGGCGTCCCACATTGAGACGGGGATCCAGAGGCTCTTCATCCACGAAAAACTCGTCGCGATTGAGAATAAAGACCAAGGGCGAGATGATGTTCAGCAGGTTGACGGCACCATCGTAGAACATCTCGATGGACTGTTCCACAAACGGGTGGTTCGGCTGATACATCATGGAGCGATTGAACAGCAGGGCAATGGTTCGCCCGAATTGGGAGAGCTGGTTTTTCGTGGCGGCGTCTAGTGGCATGGCGTCCTCATCTGGCTGAAGATGATGTCATCAATTTTTTCGAAAAGCGTTCCAGTTCCGATGCAAACTCATGACAGGAAGGGTAGCGTTGATCCCGGTCAAAGGCCATGGCCTTGAACAGGATTTCATCCAAGGTTCGGTTGGCCATGGGGTGGACCTCGGATGGTCGCTGTCGGAAGATTCGGTCTTTCAACGCGAGCTTCATCTTGAGCAGATCCATGGCCGTTTGGTAAGGCGGGTAGGGAAGCTTGGACATGATCATTTCGAGCATCATCACGCCTGCGCTGTACATATCCGCACGACCGTCGACGGTGCCCGACAGAATCTGTTCCGGTGCGATATACATCGGGGTGCCCAACAGCAGCCGGTCACTTTTGCTTGTGGTTCGGGAAACCCGGGCCACACCGAAATCCGTGATCAGCGGCCGATTGGAATGCGTTTCGATCATGACGTTGTCCGGTTTGATATCTCGGTGCACGATGTCGTTGTCATGGGCATAGGCCAGGGCATCGAGAATTTTCAGCATCAGGGAAATAATGGTCGGCAACGGCATAAACCGTTTGGAAGGTACGATATTCTTCTGGGTTCGACGGATGAAGTAGGACAATTCGTTGCCCTTGACCAGCTGCATGGTAAAAAAGAGGAATTCCTTTGTTTCGCCCACTTCATAAACGGGAATGATGTGGGGGTGCATCAGGATGGCTGCCGATTCAGCCTCCTGCTGGAAAAAAGCGGCGGTTCTTTCCGTCATCATGGATTTTGGAAGGACCTTGACGGCTATCTGCCGTTTAAGGGTTTTCTGGAAAGCCACGAAAACGGCGGACATGGCGCCATGGCCGATCTTCTTGATCAGTACGGAGGTGCCCACCTGCTGGCCGACCAGATGATCCAGATTTAGCTTCCCGATAGTTGACATAGTTGCAACCTTACATGCCAATGCCGTCTATGAGCGTTCCACAGCTGCTGCACTGGCCCTTTCGCACCCGGTTGTCCATGATATGAAACCCCCGGCGGGCAATCACGGTTTGCCCGCAACCGGAGCAGATGCTGTCCTCTCCGCCCTGTCCGGGAACGTTCCCCGTATAGACATACTTCAGTCCTGCCGCCATTCCGATTTCTCTGGCCTGGATGAGGGTTTCCACCGGCGTCGAGCCGCGATCCGTCAGTTGGTAAGTGGGGTGAAAACGGCTCACGTGCCAGGGGGTTTCGACGCCCAGATCCGTGGCGATAAAGGTTGCCAGGCGCGACAACTCCCCTGGATCGTCGTTAAGCCCTGGAATGACCAGGGTGGTGACCTCTACCCAGATTTCCATGCTTTTCATTCGCCGCAGGCTTTCCTTCACCGGGTTCAGACGGGCGCCGCACTGCCGCTTGTAAAATTCGTCGCTATAGGCTTTCAGATCTACGTTGGCGGCATCCAGCCAGGGACTGATCCGCTGCAGCGCCTCAGCGCTCATGTAGCCATTGGTCACGAATACGTTTTTGATCCCCTGACTGTGGGCCAATTGTGCCGTGTCGCAGGCAAACTCAAAAAAAACCGTTGGTTCGGTATAGGTATAGGCGATGCTGGCGCATCTCTTGTCCTGGGCCGCCGCCACCACCTGCTGCGGTGTCGCCACATCTCCCGTCACCATGCCGTCCCGGTCCGCCGGCATCTGGGCGATGTCGGCATTCTGGCAGAACCGGCATTTGAAATTACAGCCCACCGTGGCGATGGAAAAGGACCGGCTGCCGGGCATCAGGTGGAAAAACGGCTTTTTCTCGATAGGGTCGTCACCAGCAGCGATCAGACGCCCGTATACCCGTGTTTCCAGAACGCCATCCCGGTTTTCCCGCACCCCGCAAAGTCCCCTTTTGCCATTGCCGATTACGCACATATGGCTGCACAGACGGCATCGGACCCGCTGGTCTTGCAGGGTTTCGTAGAGCCAGGCTTCCATCGCGGGGGGGGCTCCTTTCCTTATAGGGGCAACTTCTCCGGCCATGGGCACCGTTTGCCCGAAAACAGAATTTTTTAATTTAAACAGTTATTTGAATCTTTTGTCAAATGATTCTCACCGAATTCGGTCAATTATTAAACCGAAAAGGTGAGTGCATTTTCCGCCGGTTTATTGCGGGGTGTCGTCAAAACCGTTGGATGGGGCCATGCCGGAACAGCCGGCCGCACCGGCTGCGATGCGGCCGACTTTTTTGGGCTGGTATCGGATGGCAAGGGGACGCGTGCGGAAGCGGGGCACTAGCGTGACGACCATGCCGGCGAAGGTCCCGAAAGGGAAACGCTGGACCAGGCCTGAGCCTTCGATCTGCTTCATCCAGGCGCCCCAGGGACCGGGAAACTGGCAGACAGTGCGCCAGCACACCGGGACTGACCCCATCAGTTCCCGGACCATGCTTTTGATTTCCCAGACGCTGAAAAAGTTGGCCCGGTTGTAAATGGTCGGGGTGAATATCCCTTGCACCCGCCGGCCGATGCCGGTGAGGGCATAGCGGTTCAAGAATCCGATAAACACCCGGTCCTTGGCCACCCGAAAGGCCTCCGCCAGGGCTTTTTTCGGGTTATCCACAAATTCCAGGCAGGTAAACAGGCAGGCATGGTTGAAAGAATTATCGTCAAAGGGAAGATCTTCGGCAAACCCGCGGTACAGGGAGATGCGATTGCCCACTGTTGTCGACAGGATGTCGAGCATGTAGGGGGAGGGATCGATGCCTGTCACGTCGAGGCCCTTTTCCAATAGCGGTGCGATCGAGGCCCCGGTGCCGCAACCGATGTCCAGCACCGACTCACCGGCAACCGGATCCAGCATCCCCAGCATGAGGCGGCTCTCCAGGTCGGCGGCCAAGCGGTTCCTGCGCTTTAGCATCCACTGGTGGTAGCGCTTGGCATCATGAAAGTCGAAAATATAACCCATAAGAATAAGTGTATTTAATTACAGCGGGTTAATCAAGTGGAACCTTTTTAATATAGTTCTTGATCATCGGGTTGCAAGTTGATTGTATGAAACCTTTCTTCACCCTTTTACGAGGAGACCGCCATGAGCGACTCATTTCAGGTGCATCCCATCGGATGGATTCGTAAAAAAGAGCATGCCGTCCGTATCGACATCGACCCCGCTTTCCAGGACGGCCTTGTGGGGCTGGAAGGTTTTTCGCACATCATCGTCTGCTACTGGTTTCACGAAAACGACAATCCCGATGACCGCCGCCGGCTCCAGGTGCACCCGATGAAAAACCCCTCAAACCCACTTACTGGTGTTTTTGCCACACATGCCCCGGTTCGCCCTAACTTGCTCGGCTTGTCGACTTGCCGGGTGGTATCCGTCACCGGGACCACCATCCATATCGATGCGATCGACGCCCGCAACGACACGCCGGTGATCGACATCAAATGCTACATCCCCGATAAGTTGAAACCCTCGGAAATTCGGTTGCCAATGTGGATTTCAAGTCAATAAATAACCATCGCCGAATGATAAATAAATAACGAAGACCAAAATACAAAATCCCAAACCGCATGATTCT
>JAQYWF010000390.1 GCA_030145105.1 Desulfosarcina sp. | reverse complement strand
GCCAGACGGTTTTATCTCTCTGAGGCTTGGGAAATCGGTGCCTTAATTGCAGTTGCCCTTGGAATCATTATTCTCTTCATTGTTGGCCACGGGCCGGTGGTCACCGATCGGGTTTCGGTCAATTCTTTCGCGCCGGTCTTGTGGATTGAGCTCGGCGATTTAGTAATGGCCGCAATCCTGTCAACTTTCCTGCTGTCAAACGCATTCAGAATGTATCGCTTCATCATGAGCGATACAAAAGTGCCGTTTTGGCTCTACATTACCGAAGCAAAAGCTTTTGTTCTGAACTTCGCGACCCAGAAGCGCTGGCGGCAATGTGGGGAGGACCGCAGTCGCTGGCTGAAGCATTTTCTCCTGGTCACCGGGTATATGACCATGATGACGTTGGTCATTGTTTTCATCCGCTGGTTCCAGGTCGACGATAGCAGCTGGCATTTCACCAGCATTTTCGGCTATTACGCCACCGGTGTTTTGCTCGTAATTACGGTGGAGATGTTCCGCAGCCGACTTGAGAAAGAGGAATCCATCCACCGCTTCTCCGAGTTTTCCGACTGGCTCTTTTTGATCCTGCTTTTCTTTACGACGCTCACCGGCATTATGATGCACGCCCTTCGCCTGGCAGGATGGCCGATGGGAACATATGTCATGTATGTCATCCACCTGGCAGTCGCTGTGCCGATGCTGATCATCGAGGTCCCTTTTGGAAAGTGGTCTCATCTCTTTTACAGACCGTTGGCGATTTTCTTAGCTACCGTCAAAGAAAAGGCGTTAAAAGACTCCAGGGTCGATGTTGAAGATGTAATCGCTGAAGTCGGTGAAACCTTTATGAGCTGCCTGCAATGCGGCACCTGCACGAGCATATGCCCATGGAACCAGGCTTTGTCCTACAGTCCGCGCCGGATTTTGCGCCAGCTCGCCTTGGATTCCGGCACCGAAGAGTCCATCGATCAAGCTGTCTGGAACTGTGTGACCTGTAACGCATGCGGGGTGAATTGCCCGCGCGGTATAGAGATCATCGACGTCATGAAGGCGGTGCGCGAGCTCAACGTCACCAGTGGAAGAATCTTCGAGCCTTTCGAGGCGCCTCTGGCCAGCCTCAAAAGCGACGGCAACCCCTGGGGGGCAGCGCGTGAAAAGCGTATGGAGTGGTCCCGGAATCTAAATATTCCTGACTTCAAGCCGGACCATGATTACTGCCTGTTCACCTGTTGTACAACAGCATATGATCCAAGCAACACAGAGGCCGGCCGGGCGCTACCCCAGCTGCTGGACAGGGTCGGCGTCTCTTTTGGCACACTCGGTACCGCGGAAAACTGCTGCGGTGACCCGGCTCACAAAATAGGGGCGCGTGACCTATTCTCGCGGCTGGCACTTAAAAACAGCGATCTTTTTTTGAAGGCCGGCGTACAGAAGATACTGACCACCTCGCCCCATTGCCTCAATGCCTTCAAGCATAACTATGTTGAGCTGAAAGGCGCTGTTGAGAGTGAGCATTATACGGAACTTCTGCACCGCCTCGTCGCGGAGGGCCGGTTAAAGCCCATCCTGGAAGTGGCATGCACGGCCACCTATCACGATCCCTGCTACCTGGGACGTCACAACGGCATCTACGAAGCACCTCGACGGCTGCTGCAAAGCATTCCAGGACTTACGCTGATCGAGATGGCGAGCAACCGAGAAAATAGCTTGTGCTGTGGGGGCGGCGGCGGCGGTGCGTGGAACGAAGTCCCCCCCCAACAACGGCTGGGTGTACTGCGCGTAGAAGAGGCGCTTAGCACCGGTGCAGGGGTGATTGCGACGGCGTGTCCCTATTGCATCCGCATGTTGAGCGAGGCTGTAAGGGAAATCGGTGTCGAGGATCAAATTGTCGTCCGGGATCTGGCTGAATTGCTATTGCAGTCGGTGATGATGAGGGATGAAGCGAATATGACTGAGCGCGTTGATCTGGGCGTTGATCAGGAGGTCTACCATGTCTGAACGAATCGGGTTTTATATCTGCCACTGCGGCATCAACATCGCTTACCGGGTTCGGGTGAAGGAAGTCGCCGAGTACGTAACGACTTTACCGAATGTGGCGATTTCACGTGATTACCTGTTCATGTGTTCCGACCCCGGCCAGGAACTTATCGAAAATGATATTCGGGCGCATCACCTCACCCGCGTGGTTGTGGCTTCGTGTTCCCCGCGGATGCACGAAAAAACCTTTCGGGCTGCCTGCCAGAGGGCCGGTCTCAATCCATATCGCGCGTTCCACATGGTCAGCGTGCGTGAGCAAGTTTCGTGGGTCACCGAAGATGAAGACCAGGCCACCCAAAAAGCCAAGACGCTGGTCGCAGCCGGTATTTTGAGGGTTACCCACCAATATGACTTAATGCCAGCCACGTTTCCAGTATGCACGAACACCCTGGTCGTGGGCGGGGGCATCGCCGGTATGCAGGCATCTCTCGATATTGCCAAGGCCGGATTCAAAGCTTACCTGGTAGAGCGACAGCCTACGGTCGGCGGGCACATGCTCCAGTACGACAAGACCTTCCCCACTCTTGACTGTGCGGCCTGCATCGGCACGCCCAAGATGGTCTCCGTAGGCCAGGAACCAAACATCGAATTGCTCTCATACAGCGAGGTGGAGGATGTCAGCGGCGTTATCGGCAACTTCAAAGTAAAGGTGCGCCGAACGTCCCGCTATGTAAAAGATAATTGCACCGGATGCGGCGAGTGTGAAAAGGTCTGTCCGGTTGAATTCCCCAATGAATGGGATGTGGATACCAAGACCCGAAAGGCCATTTACCGGCCCTTTCCCCAGGCCGTACCGATCACTTACTGTATCGATCCAAAGTACGACCGCGCCCCCTGTGTTCAGACTTGCCCGGCCGGGACCAACGTGCAGGGATACGTCGCGCTTATCAAGTCCGGCAGGTATCAGGAAGCCGTGAAGCTCATCATGGAGAAATTGCCCCTGCCGGGAACCATAGGGCGTATTTGTCCGGCCCCATGTGAAAAAGAGTGTCGCCGAGCCGATGTGGACGCCGCTCTTGCCATCCGTGATCTGAAGCGGTTTGCCGCAGACCAGGTGGACTTTTCCGAGTTACCCCTGCCGGAGATCCAAGACCGGCCGGAAAAGGTGGCGGTCATCGGTTCAGGGCCTGCCGGTATTACGGTGGCGTATTACTTGCGGTTGAAAGGCTTTCAGGTCACCATTTTCGAGGCTCTTGATCAACTGGGCGGCATGCTCCGGGTAGGGATTCCAGACTACCGCCTGCCGCCCGAGGTACTGGACAATGAAATAAATCATATTCTCAAACACGGGATTCAAGTCAGAACAGGAATTCGATTCGGATCGGACCTGTCCCTGGAGGATCTCAGGGAAGACGGTTTTTCCGCCGTGTTTTTGGGAATCGGCGCCCATGATTCCATCCACATGCGCATCCCGGGAGAAGAGCAGGCCGAAAGTGTCATCGATGCCGTCGGTTTTTTAAGAGATGTAAACCTGGGAAAGGCAGAGGTCCCCGGCAAACAGGTGATTGTCATCGGCGGTGGGAATGTGGCCATAGACGCCGCCCGTGTGGCGAAACGTCTCGGGGCTGATAATGTGACGGTGGTTTACCGGCGTTCCGAACGGGAAATGCCAGCCTATCCCGAAGAAATACAGGGCGCCAAGGAGGAAGGGGTCGAATTTACCTACCTTACTGCTCCTGTACGTATCCATAGCGAGGACGGAAAGGTGACCGGTTTTGAATGCATTCGCACACAACTCGGCCAACCGGACGCCAGCGGGCGAAGGCGGCCGGTGCCCGTTGAGGGGTCTGAATTCGTCATTCCGTGCGATGCGGTGATACCGGGCATCGGCCAGCAAATCGATAAGTCCTGGACCGCAGGAGCGCCCGATATAGAACTGACTTCCAGAAAAACCTTCAGGGTTAACCCTCATACGTTTCAAACCAGTGTGCCCGACGTATTTGCCGCTGGTGATGCCGTGACCGGGCCGGCAACGGTAATTGAAGCCGTAGCGGCCGGTCACAAGGTGGCGGCGGCCATGCACCGTTTTATCAGCAAGGAAGATATAGATCAGTATGCCCAAGAATTGGCTGTCGAGGAACCCCCGGGATCGGACTGGCAGGAAATTTCGCCAGAGATCGAAACGGCCCCCCGAGTGGTATCTGCACGTCTGGATCCCGTTCAACGCTCTGAAAATTTTGATGAGGTGGTCAGGAATTTTTCCGAGGAAGAGGCAAGAAAGGAGGCGGCCCGTTGTGTGGATTGCGGTGGATGCTGTGAATGCAAGCTCTGCGTGAGCGTCTGTGAGGCTGAAGCAATCAACCACTCCATGGAGGATAAAGTCGAAGAAATCGAGGTGGGTTCGATCATTGTGGCCACCGGCTTCGATCCGCTCGATCCGACGCCAATGCAGCAATACGGCTACGGAAAGTACGCCAATGTCTTCACCAATCTGGAGTTCGAGCGGCTTTCGAATGCAACGGGACCGACGGGCGGCAAGCTCCTTAAACGCGATCCCAACGACCGCTTTAAGTTCACCGAGCCTCCGAAAAGCGCGGCCATCCTTCATTGTATCGGCAGCCGCGATATAAACTACCACGAGTACTGCTCGCGCACCTGCTGCATGTATGCCCTT
>JAQYWF010000131.1 GCA_030145105.1 Desulfosarcina sp. | reverse complement strand
GCAGCCACGGAATTTGAAATATCATTAACGATGTAATATGGCCCCAGACTTTCTATGGTCTTTCTTCGAACCTTTGCTTTATGCAACGATTGATTGTCTTTTGATAATCGCCTGCCAATTCTTTTTTCCAGTGCTTTCAGTGTGACTTTCGTTTTCATTCGATGCCTCCCTTTGGTCGCGTGTGCAACATTCACCATAGCATATTAGCGCATTGGAGTCAGAAAAAAGAAAAGTAATTGTACTATTGGGGTCGTCCATTAACATATCCATCTCTCGGCGTTTAACCCAACGTTGCAAAAGCTGGAGGGCTTCAGAGCCAAGGCTTCAAGGGTGAAGCTGTAATCGGCTGGATGCCCTGCGCTCACTGTTGGGTGGCTCATCGCTATTGATGTTCAAGGACCAGGGCGTCCATGCCAATACATTAATACTGCCGATAATTCTCAGGGTTCTTATACCGTATCTCAACGCTTCGGTTTTGTTGATCGACCTTGACGCTGGGAAAGTGCAGGCTGGAAAACCAGATGCCGACAATTGCACCGTCAGGGTCCATGATGTTGAATCCCTGGGGATCGTATCGATGCTTGCCGTAGATGTTTGAGCTCATCTTCCGCACCTGTTCCGGCTGTGGCTCGAAGGCGATCCAAAGGGGTGATGATATCGCATAGCCGGGATCGATGCCCATGATCGCGTAGGGCATGGTATCCCTGCCTGCGTAAAAGTAATTTAGCTCCGGCGGGACTGAGCCGCTTCGAAAGGCATGACTGACCTGAGTATCTCGGCTGAATCGCCCGTAACTCTGCAAACATCCACTGAGACAAACAGCCAAGACAGTCCCGGCGAACAATATAAAGCAGAGTCCACGGCGTTTCGAAAAATAAGTGGGAACATTCATGGCGGCCTCCATGGTTAGGGTTCATATTGACGATACTAAAAATAGTCACGAACCGCCACGATACAAATCGGCATGGCCGCTGTTGGCAATCTCAGAACATGGCGCTGAAAAATCAGAGACATAGATTATTTTGTTCCGGGAAAACAGATAAAAATCAAAAGTGGATAACTGACAGAAAATAGCTTCACCAAAACCGGTGGCTTCTCCAACGATCATGGATATTATCACGGCTGAATATACTTGTGATTCCGAAAAATTCGACATCAGACCAAATCTTGCACCGATAACCCATCCTATGGTACGTTCAAGGATAACCAAATCATATCGGCAATAGTTGCGATACTTCCTGTTCGTAAGGCGATCTCAATGTATAAGAAGTGCGACATGCTCAAGAAATCACTAATTCCGGGCTATAAGATTGGAGCTTGTATGAAATCAATAATAGGTTTACAATTCACAATCATTTCGATTATCTTTTTAGTCATGTACATGTGAGTCCTGCCAAGATTGTTATTTCCCGAGAGAGCAGTGAAGTAACTTTTCAAATTTGCCCGGCCTCGATGCACCCATCGTGCTGCATCGCGTCTTCATCCGAATGCGCGTGAAACAAAGCGTTGGTTTGGCCGTAGAAAAAAGACCGATATTGATGTCCGCTGCGCCCCTTATGTTAAGGGTGCCTTATTTATGCGACTGCATCTGTACCGGCATAGGCTGCAACTCAGGTATTTATTTTGATTGGCAGCTTCCCCCAGGCAAGTATCATAATACTGGCACCAAAAATTGCGTAGATAGTCTGTTGGACTGACACCGGTGACATGCATCGGGAACAGCGGCCTTCTACTCATGTTAATTCCCCTTTTTAAGTTGACCCCGTCTTGACACCACCCTTTCCGTTGCGGTTCAGAACTGGTCAATCTTTGGCAACGTCAGGGTCTGCAATTAAATCGATTGGTAATCTCGCAATCTTCTAAAAAGCATGATCCATACCACGATTGACGTTTTGCTTTGATGAAAAGAGAATTGATATAAATTACATTGTGTTATATGGGTTCATGGCGAGATAGACCGCGAATAAATGAGAAGGAATTGAATAGGTGGAAGCCTAAATAGTGATCAATTGAGAAGCCAAGGTAATAATGAATAGGAAAAATAGTATCGATAATTCAAAAATCAGATTGATAAAGGATGGAATCCTGGTAAACCTGATCTGCATGCGCCAATCGGAGGGTTTTTTGAGACCTCTTGATCAACAACATTGGAAGCGACGCATTTGCAATGCGTCTATCTGTTGTATCTGAAAAACCAAAAGGCAACTATATAGCTAAATAGGTGCAACCAGAAGACTATCGATATCAATTTCTATAGTTCAGCACAGTCCGGCATAATCCATTGACATCCAGGGTTAACGTGTCTAATTTTACTCAATATTACCCCTGTTTGAAAATTCGTTGCCCCAAATTCATGGGAGGCCTATCATGCCTGTTTACTGCGTTTGTTGATTTTTTGCTTGATATAGGTTTCATAGCATTCGATGAGAATTACGTCGCCATCTTTTCATCTGAATTGGAAAATGAAAACCTGAAGGCAATGGGTCTCGATCCAGGAAGAGAGTTCAGGATCAGCATCATCAACGATGATCATCGATCTTACATCAACTATCACAGATCATACGTATTTAAATCCTAATGATCGCCCCCTTCTGCCGACAATCTGACATCGGGAACAAATCGGGACAGACAATCGGCCCTTCCTTTTAAACTGTCTTCGAAATTGACGATAGAGGCTGTCCATTTTTGCATTATTATGAACTGATAACTCCAAAATGGCGGCAACGATTATGATTAATATCTGGAAAACTTTGCCATCTAACAATACTTAACTTGTACAAGAGGAAGTGTAAAAACCCATGACTCCGAAAAAAAAAGATCAGATCCGCAAGTTACTGAAAGGCATTGAAACAGGTGACCCGGAATCCGTTACTGTGGTCAATGAAGATAAGTATATTCAACACAACCCCCTGACTCCGGAGGGAAGCGAAGGATTGGCGGAGCTATTTAAGCGACTATCGCAAACCTCCCCCCGCGTCAATATCGTTCGTATTTTCGAGGATGGTGACTATGTCTTTGCCCACACTGATTACAACTTCAACGTTTTAGAGATCGGCTTCGAAGTCTTCCGTTTTGAGGATGGTTTGGCCGTTGAACATTGGGACAACCTCCAACATAAACACAGTAACCCCAATCCTTCCGGTCACACCATGATTGACGGGCCAACTGAAATAACCGATCTTGATAAAACTGAAGTGAATCGTGAACTCGTCAGATCTTTCGTTGATGAAGTCATTATCAATGGTCAACATGATAGATTGGGAAATTACATTGATGCGGGGGGCTATACGGAACATAATCCGCACCTGGCTGACGGCCTGACAACATTGCGTTCAGCGATATCCGAGCCAGCCTCCAACGGCAAACGCATGATTCAATACGAAAGGATGCATCGCCTTCTTGCAGAGGGGAATTTCGTGCTTTCTGTCAACGAGGGATCCCATAATGGGGTCCACTCCTCGTTCTATGACCTGTACCGCGTTGCACATGGCAAGATTGTAGAGCACTGGGACACTACCGAAGCCATACCCCCACGAACCGAATGGAAGAACGACAACGGCAAGTTCTAAGAATAGACTCAACAGAGTGGGGCAAGAAGAAAAATCGAACAATTGTAGGAGAGTGCAAAAATGATCAAATTCGTTATGTGTATAACCCGACACCCAGAAATGACTCGTGATGAATTTAAAGATTATTGGATGAATCAACATGGCCCATTCTTCATGAGCAATGCTGATGCGATGGGTGCTAAAAAATATCTCCAATCACACACATTGGACACACCATTGAATGAAGGTCTCAGAACCTCCAGAGGGATGCTGCCGGAATATGATGGTGTTGCTGAAGTCTGGTTCGAGTCAGAAGAAGCACTTATGGAAGGAATGAGTTCACCTGAGGGTCAGAAATTAGGTGCAGCTCTGCTAAAGGATGAGAGGAATTTTATCGATCATTCGAAATCGTCAGCGTTCATCGTTGAAGAGCACGAATTTTAAGTGGCCTGAGGTTCACCGGACGCCCTATTGGGCGACGGTGATCTTTACGTTACTGATGCCTCCTACGACAATGCAGATATCAGCTCCGGCAATTTTTGACGATGTTCGAAAATTATCGCAGCGGACCAAATTCAACCGATATCTACAAAGATTGGTATGTAATCATAACTTAGGCAGAAGCCTATATGACCACAACGGGTAGTGCTTTTCTTAGTTCGTGTCCATCCATAAATGGTTATTTTGCCCGATCTCTGCGTTGCGCGAAAAATTTTATCCTCGGAACATCAACTATATGCACCCCAAGGGCACTTTTTTCAGGGGGCTGCGGAAAAATTTTTCGTCCGCCTTGTTTCGACCAAAATCTCTTATTTCTGGACGAACACTCTTTCAGATCCAATCTCTCCGAATGGCAAGAGGCTACAAACGTAAAAAGTTCCCAGCCCCAATGATAACCCATTGTAGCATTGTAGTAATTTGCTCATTAATTGACGTTGTCGATTATTTAAGCTATTAATGTAAGAAATCCTTCTAAAACAATTTGTTATTCTATATATCGTTCTTCACGCGGTGGGCAGGTGTATCATAGTGCTATGCTCTGAAAGTTTCTCTATGCTTTCAGGCGATTCCTATTTCTGCAAAGAAAGTGACTGCATCTTGAGTTCCGGCACACATTAATGGTTATCAACGCAAAAGGAGGGCAACGCATGGAATCCCCCGCAGAATGTAAAAACCTGTTGGAATGTGCCGTTTACTGGGAAAGTGCAGCTGCTGACCGAATTTGTTTTAGCCAGCCCATGGGCGGCGGTGATGCTAACATTAAAACCTGGACATGGGCGGCGGCCATTGGCGAAGCCAGAAAGATGGCCTCCTATCTTAAAAGTCTGGATCTGCCTGAGCGAAGCAGCATTGCCTTGTGTTCAAAAAACTGTGCCTACTGGCTGATGGCAGATATGGCCATCTGGATGGCCGGACATGTCAGCGTCCCGATCTATCCCATACTTACAGCGGACATTGTAAAATACACCCTTGATCATTCCGAGGCCAAACGGCTGTTTTTAGGCAAACTCGATCCTGTTTGGGACGATATGAAAAAGGGCGTACCCGCCGATATGAAGACCGTTGCGTTTCCGTTGGCACCAGAGAATAATCACGAACAGTGGGACAGCATCATCGACAATCATTCTCCGTTGGCTGAAATGTCAGCCTGCCCCTCAGATGAAACAGCTACAATCATCTACACCTCTGGAAGTACCGGCAAACCGAAAGGTGCCATGATCTCCTTTGAGGCCATGTATAAAAGTGGCAGGGGGCTTTCTGAATTTCTTAATTCTCATACCGGTGATCGCATACTTTCATATCTCCCATTGGCCCATTGCTACGAACGATTCGTAGGCCAGGCGCAATCGTTGTACGCTGGATTCCCGCTTTATTTTGCCGAGACATTGGACACGTTTTTACATGATTTACAGCACAGCCGTCCCACCTTGTTTGCTTCGGTGCCTCGGTTGTGGCTCAAATTTCAACTCGGTGTATTTCATAAATTGCCTCCAGAGAAACTGAGCCGACTGCTCAAGATCCCAATTCTTAACGGTATCGTCAAAAAGAAGATATTGAAACAATTAGGCTTGGATCAGGTGCGGTTTGCAGCTTCCGGCTCGGCACCAATTCCCAAGGAAGTTATCGCATGGTACCGAAGTCTCGGCCTTGAATTGCTGGAAGGGTATGGCATGACAGAAAACTTCGCCTATTCCCATCTTAGCAGGCCTGGGAAGATCCGCCCCGGTTATGTTGGCAATCCTTATCCTGATGTTGAACATAGAATTAGCGAAGATGGTGAAATCCTGGTCAAAAGCCCTGGTAACATGAAAGGCTATTTCAAGATGCCGGAAGAAAACAAAATCGTTTTTACCGATGACGGTTTTCTGCACACCGGTGATCTCGGTTCGATCGACGAGATTGGCCGCTTGAAAATCACAGGTAGGGCCAAAGAACTTTTTAAAACCTCCAAAGGAAAATACGTTGCACCCGCACCAATCGAAAACATCCTGTCAAACAGCCCGCTGATAGAGGCATGTTACGTTACTGGAGTCGGGTATCATCAACCCCATAGCGTGGTGATGCTCAGTGAAGCGGCCCGGCAAGAGGCATTTGAAGGTAATAGGCATTCGTTGGCTAACAATTTGTCTAAATTGCTCAATGAGGTTAACAGTGCGTTATCGCCATTTGAGCAACTGGCGTTCATTGCGATAACCAAGGATGTATGGAACGCGGAAAATGGTTTTTTAACCCCAACTTTGAAAATCAAGCGCAAGGTATTGGATGCGACATATGGTCCATTGACGGAAAAATGGTACGAAATGAAGCAGCCTGTTGTCTGGGAGGCAGCTGGTTGAATCAAATCATTGTAATCGATCATGTGGTAAGTTGAAGATGACCAAAGAATAGCAGCTAAAAATGCTATAATCCCAATTTGCATGATGATCTCAATACATCACGACGCTACCGAGTTATCAGATATATACATTGCCTGGTGTGTAATCACCACCCACCCAAGATTTCACGTGACCGCAATATATAGTGGTGCTTCGAATTAGCTCTTAATCCACATACTGGCAAGCTATGCCAAGTTCCGTGGTGGTGCGTTTTTGTGGGATAGCCATTCGGTACTTGCCTATCGATTCAATCCCAGATTTAGGATTCCATACTGCCTCGCAAACCATCCGCAGGCAGACGCTATCGGCCAGAAATTTATTTGCGGAAATAGATGCGGTTTTTCAATTATTGCATCTCTACCTGAAATCCACTATATTTTAGGTTCAGAACACACCAATATTCCAAGCAATTCGAACCCAGTAAAACAAAGCCATGCCCATTCCACTCATACGGACCAAACTGCATCGGCCGCCCGTCGCCAGGGATCACCTGCATCGACAGCACCTTTTGGATCGGCTTGATCAACGCCGTTATCGACCGCTGACGCTGGTGTCGGCGCCGGCCGGATACGGCAAGAGCACGCTGTTGAGTTGCTGGCTGGAATCGTGCGAATGCCCCAGCGCATGGGTCTCCTTGGATGCCAATGACAGTGATCTGCGGATTTTCCTGGCCTATTTGATCGAATCGATCGATTCCATGTTCCCCGGATCTTTTAAAGACTTGCGTGCCATGTTGAAAGGAACCAACCTGCCATCAGTGAACATACTGGCCACAAGCCTGATCAACCATCTGTATGAAATCGACGATAGATTCATCCTCGTTCTGGATGACTATCACATGATACGGGACAAGGATGTGCATGAGTTGGTCTACCAGTTGTTGATCCATCCACCCGAGGCCATGCACCTTGTCGTTGCCACGCGGCGTGATCCGCCATTCCCGATTGTCGATCTGCGTGCCCGTGGACAGATGACCGAAATTCGTATTCCGGATTTACAATTTTCTCACTCTGAAGTGGCCACCTTCCTGCGGAGGGTGATGAAAATGGAAGTGGATGACCACATCGCCACCACCATCGGAGAAAAAACCGAGGGGTGGGTGACGGGTCTGCGACTGGCGGTTCTCTCTGTGCGCCAACGATCGGATTTGCAACGAATCGTTGCCAGCCTGCCCGATAATAACCGCTATGTGATGGACTACATCATTTCAGAAGTGGTCTCCCATCAGCCGAAAGAGATCCAAGATTACCTGCATTCAACAGCAGTCCTGGACCGATTCTGCTCGCCCTTGTGTGAAGCCATGTGCATCAATCAGGATGGATCTGCTACCTGTGCACTGTCCGGGCAACAGTTTATCAGTAAGCTCGAAAAAGAGAATTTGTTCCTGATTCCGCTGGACGACAGTCGGCGCTGGTACCGTTACCACCATTTGTTCAGACAGCTGCTGCAAGGCAACATGAAGCACAACTTCACACCTGAAAAAATTGGTGAGCTGAACAATCAAGCCGGCATATGGTTTGACGAGAACGATCTTCCAGATGAGGCGTTGGCCTACTTCCTGGCGGCAAACAACATTCCTGCCGCCCGACAGCTGATCACTAAGCATCGCCACGATCTGACCCTAAATGAGAGGTGGCATCGATTGAATCGTTGGATCGAAGCCATCCCCAAAGATCTTGTCGATATCGATCCCGAATTGCTGATCATCAACGCCTGGTTGCATGAGAATCGGGAACGTTATGGTGACATGCTCAGGACAATTCGGCTGATCGAGCAACTGTTGGCTGGCGATGCGGCGGGGACGATGATTACCGATAGTCTTCGCGGTGAACTCGATGCGCTGAAAGCCGCTGGATTGTATATGCAGGGTGATGTGGAACAAGCCAAGCAACATGCCTCCCGAGCGATCCAAAGGATTCCTGTCAACCATTTGAGTGAACGCGCTTTCGCCATTCTCGTCTATGCATTCACCAGCCAAATGGAAGGTGATGCGCATCATGCCAGGAAGGCGATTCATGAAGCCCAGCAGGGCCATGAATCAACCGGCAGCACCTATACGGCCCGACTGTTGCTGGCTCTGAGTTTTGTTGACTGGCTGGAGGGTGATCTGCCCGGTGTCCAGCGAAATGCTGCTCGGCTGCTGCAATTGGGCGATAAGCATGAACTACTTGAGTCCACGTCGTTTGGCCACTACCATTTAGGCATGGCCGCCTATTATCTGGCGGATACCGAAAAGGCGTGTTTACATTTAACATCGGCGATCAAAAATGGTCAACTCGCGGACCCGAATACATTCCTGCATGCCAGTTGTGCCCTGGCGCTGTTTTACCAAACTGAGAATCAACCCGAAAAAGCGGATGAGATCGCCCAGTCACTGGTCGAGTATGCCATGCAGGCCGACAATGCTGTTTTACTCGGCAGCGCCAACGCGTTAGCTGCCGAACTGGCCCTGCACCGGGGACATCTAAGCGAGGCGATCAAATGGGCCCGGGATTTTCCATCCGGGCAACCGAAGCAGGTGGTGCGGTTTTTCGTGCCTCAGTTCACCCAGGCCAGAATTTATATCGCCCAAGGTGATCCATCCTCTCACCGAAACGCCCACGACCTGCTGAAACGGCTGCATGACTTTTTCACATCCGTCCACAATACCCATTGCCTGATCGAAGTGCTGGTGCTGAAAGTCCTGCTTCACGATGCCGCCGGCGATCAGGCATCAGCCCTCGCCGATCTCGAACGCGCGCTCGACCTGGCTCGCCAGAGCCGCCGAATAAGGCCCTTTCTGGATGCGGGTCCACGAATGACCGCCCTCCTGAACCAGCTCAGCCACCGCGGGCGGTTCAGCGACTATATCGATCGGATACGCGCCGCCCATGACCGGTTCCAGGCGCCCGCACCTGATCACGTCTCACCCATTCAAACGTCTTACCGGTCCACACCGCCTGCAGATGCATTCCAATCATTGGACGAGCCGCTAACCAACCGGGAACTCGACATCGTCAATCTGCTGGCCGACCGATTGAGCAACAAGGAGATCGCCGAAAAGCTCTTCATTTCGCCGGGAACCGTCAAACGCCATACCAACAATATCTACAGAAAACTCGCTGCCCATAATCGTCAGGAGGCGGTGGCCAAGGCCACGGCGATGGGGCTCCTCTAACTTCCACTTCACGCCACTACACCCTTTTTACACCCTCACCTACACCCTTTTTGTACCCTCGGGTACATTTTCAAGAGCCTGCCGGACATTTATGTTGATCTTGAACCGTATTGAAAGGGATCACGATCATGGAACAACCCACGTCCTGGAAAGGACTTAAACTGACAACGCCGGCCACCTACCGCATTCGCGTGCAGGGCCATGTGGAGAGGAACTGGTCCGATCGTCTGGGGGGGTTGACTGTTACGCGGGAAACTTCGGCTGATAAACTCGATATCACCACCCTGCAGGGCCACCTGCAGGATCAGGCCGCCCTGTCCGGTGTACTCAATACCCTCTATGACCTGCACCTGCCGTTGCTCAACGTTGAATGCATCGATGAGCCCAAAACCTGAAAATAAACAATCGACATCGAAAGGAGATCGTCTTGGTCGCATTCCTCGTTCCCCATACGCAACCCACAGCAAACATGGGCTTGCGATACAATTCTGCGAGTTCAGCCATCTCTTTGTCGGAGGTACGGTTTGCTTGGCGTCCAGAGAGCGCCCCCGTATTGGACATTTCACGCCTGGAGATCGAATCGGGGCAGCACATTTTTGTTGCCGGTCCCAGCGGCAGCGGCAAGAGCTCCCTGCTGGGGCTCTTGGCCGGCGTGTCCGTCCCCCAAGCAGGTCAAATCAGGTTACTGGGACAACGACTGGAGAAAATGGGTGGGTCTGAAAGAGATCGTTTTCGAGCCGACCACATGGGCGTGATTTTCCAGATGTTCAACCTGATTCCCTACCTGACGGTCGTGGAAAACGTGACCCTGCCATGCCGTTTCTCTCGGCGAAGATATGAACAAGCCCATTCCAATGGTGGGTTGACAGTCGAAGCCGTGCGTTTGTTGTCGCGGTTGGGAATATCGGATCCGCTACTGAACCGCCCGGTGACCGAACTGAGCGTGGGCCAGCAGCAGCGTGTGGCCGCCGCCCGGGCATTGATTGGCTCACCTGAAATCGTGATTGCCGATGAGCCCACCTCAGCGCTGGATGCCGATCACCGTCACGATTTTCTCCAGCTGCTGTTTGAAGAGTGCCGAAACGCACAGTCTACGCTCGTGTTTGTCAGTCATGACACATCCCTATCGCACTTATTTGATCAGACGGTAGCGCTCTCCAAAATAAATCGAGCAGGCAGCGCGATATCAATGGATGCAAGGAGGGACTCCTAATGGCCATCTTTACGCTATCCATAAAGAGCCTTCGCAACCGCAAGTTTACGGTGGCCCTGACCATCGCCTCCATCGCCTTGAGCGTCATGCTGCTGCTGGGGGTGGAACGTATTCGCTCCGAGGCACAGAACAGTTTCACCAACACCATTTCCGGAACCGACCTCATCGTGGGCGCACGTACCAGTCCGGTTCAGCTGCTGCTCGCTTCGGTTTTCGGACTTGGCAACGTTAGCAACACCATCGATTGGGAAAGCTATGAAGCCATTGCCGACCATCCGGGGATCGCCTGGACGATTCCCATATCCCTGGGCGACTCTCATGCCGGCTTTCGGGTGATGGGAACCACCGGGGCCTTTTTAGACCATTTCCAATACGGACGTAAACAGGGGCTTTCGATGCATAAAGGCCCTTGGTCCAACGCTGAAAACGAGGCGGTGCTGGGGGCCGCGGTTGCCGAAAAGCTGGATTACCGGGTGGGCTCAGGAATTGTGGTCGCCCACGGCGCCGGTGAGGTGAGCTTCATCGAGCATGACGCGCATCCCTTTCACGTGGCCGGTATCCTGGCTCGCACCGGTACGCCGGTGGACCGCACGGTGTTCGTCAGCCTGGAAGGCATCGACGCCATCCATGCCGGTATGGACCCGGCCCACGATCATGGCCACGATCCTCTGTCCGTTCATACAACTACCGATCCCCACCATGCTGGAGAAGGCCATGGGGCCGGACATCATGGCGTCATTAATGAAGACCATATTGGACACGAGGCGACGGCCATCACGGCCTTTTACGTTGGTTTGAAATCACGATCCGCCGCTCTGTCAGTTCAG
>JAQYWF010000334.1 GCA_030145105.1 Desulfosarcina sp. | reverse complement strand
GCCCGATTGGCAGCGGCCCATGCCACATTACGCGACAGACATAAAGGTACCAACAAAAAATAGCCATTATCCAGTATCAATCATTGAGTTGTTGATCCTTTTCAAGTTATCACGGATACTCATTATAACCGTTAGCATACATTAACTTAACGACGTAAAACTTTGTATTTAGTGTTCGTTCATAAACGAGGGATTTTGGTCGAGATCAAGGCGCGCGAAAAATTTTACCGCAGGCACCCTGGAAGAAGTGCCCTTGGAGTGCATGTGATTGATATTCCGAGGATAAAATTTTTTGCGCAGCGCAGATATCGGGCAAAATAGCCGTTTATGGATGGGCACTACTTAACACGCGTAGCCGGAGACCCCATGAATCGCGCACGGCCGATAACCGTTATCCTGCTGATCCTATTCCTTTACGCAATGCTGTCCTTTACCTTGCAAACGGCTTGCGCACTGGACATTCCCGCATCTCTGGAACCCTGGCGGGCATGGGTGCTTCACGATAAGGCCCAGCAGCAATGCCCTGCTCAATTTGACGACGGAACGAATCGCCGCTGCTGGTGGCCGACGCGGCTGGTGGTGGATGTGGGGAGTCTGGGCGGTCTGTTTGAACAGCAGGTGACCGTGTATGCGCCCACCTGGGTAACCCTTCCGGGTGACGAGACCCATTGGCCCGAATCGGTATCCGACGGCAACAATGCCTTGCCTGTGGTGGACCGCAACGGTCGGCCGTGCATCTGGCTGGAACCCGGGGAGCACCCGGTCAAAGGCGCTTTCGTCTGGAACGCGCTGCCGGAAGTACTCCAGGTGCCGGCTTCCACTGGCATTTTGTTTTTGACCGTCGACGGCCGTGACATCGTAGATCCCGACCTTGATGCCAACGGCCACCTCCGACTGCACGGAAAAGGCGGAGCCGCCCGGCGGGAAGACACCATGACGGCCACCCTGTTCCGGCTTATAGAAGATGACATCCCCATGCGGCTGATCACCCGGGTCCTGATAGAGGTCTCCGGTCGGCCCCGGGAGATCCGGCTGGCCTCCCTGCTGCCCGACGGGGCCACGGCGATGAAGATCGACAGCCCGCTGCCCGCCCGCCTGAACCATACGGGTGACCTGCTGGTTCAGGCCCGCCCCGGCCGCTGGGATGTCCGGGTGACGGTACGTCTGGATGGTCCGGTGAAGACCCTTTCCACGGGAGAGGGTCTTTATGGCGATGAGGTATGGTCCTTCAAGGCCTTCAACGGGCTGCGCATGGTGAAGGTTATGGGTGCACCGACGATTGAGCCGTCACGGACCCTGATGCCCGACGAATGGAAAGGGTTTCCCGCTTATCAGCTCAAACCCGGTGCCGTTCTGTCCTTCGAGGTCCTCCGCAGAGGCGATCCGGATCCGGCACCGGACCAGCTGGACCTGGTGCGCACCTGGTGGCTGGATTTTGATGGATCTGGATTTACGATCCATGACCGCATTGGCGGCATATTGAGCCGAACCTGGCACCTGTCAATGGAGAAACCCATGGAATTGGGTCGGGTGGCCGTAGATGGTCAGGATCAGCTGATCACCCTTCAGGGGGATCGACCTTCGCCCGGTGTACAGCTGCGCCGTGGACAGCTGTCCCTGGAGGCGGACAGCCGCCTGGCACGTACGTCGTCGATCATACCAGCCATCGGCTGGGACCACGATTTTAAGAGCCTCCGCGGGTTGCTTCACCTGCCTCCGGGCTGGACCCTGTTTTCCGCCGCCGGTGTAGATGTTCCCCCCGGGGCATGGCTCCAGCGCTGGACCCTGCTGGATTTTTTCCTGGTCTTGATCATCGCCGTCAGCGCCTATCAGATCCGCAACCGGGCAACCGGTCTGCTGGCCTTGGTGACACTGGTGCTGATTTTTCATGAGCCGGGTGCACCGCGGCACGTGTGGCTTCACCTGCTGGCGGTGGCCGCGCTGTTGAAATATCTTCCCGACGGCTGGTTTAAAACGGTGGTCAAGCTGTGGGGGGTCGGAGCAGTAGTCGCGCTGGTCGCCATCACGCTGCCTTTCATGGTGCAGCAGGTCCGCACCGCCATCTATCCTCAATTGGCCCAGGGGGGGAATGAAGTCCATTACCGGCAGGCGGCTATCGGGACCGACAGGGTCCTTGAATCCCGGATGGCGGCTGCGCCTGAATCCGCTTCGGTCGGTAAACGGCTCATTAAAGCCAAGGACAAGATCCAGTTGTCCGAGCAACAACCGACACTCCGGCAAACCCAGCTTGTCTCGGATCCCGACGCCCTCATACAGACCGGCCCCGGCCTGCCGGCGTGGCAGTGGCGGTCCGTGCAGCTTCGCTGGAACGGACCGGTAGACCGCACCCAGCAGATTCGCCTGTGGCTGGTTTCACCGGCCATGAACCTGGCCCTTGGATTGATTCGGGTGGCGCTGCTGTGCCTGCTGGTCGTGGCTTTTCTGGATTTGCGCAACTGGCGCCGGCATTTGCCTGTACCGATGGCGGCCGGTGGTTCCGCGCTGATAATACTGTTGATTATCATGACACCGGCCCAGTTGCTCCGGGCCGAACCAGCTGGGCAGACCTTTCCGCCCCAACAGCTGTTGGACGAACTCCAGCGACGGTTGCTCGAACCGGCGCCCTGCCTTCCCCATTGTGCGGATATTAGCCGGCTGGAGCTGGCAGCCACTCCCGACCAGCTTCGCCTGATCATGCAGATGCATGCCCAGGTCGACACGGCAATCCCCTTGCCCGCCACTCTGGAAACCTGGCGACCGAACCGGATCACGCTTGACAATCAATCGGTGAAAAGCCTCTCTCGGGATAACCGGGGCACCCTGTGGATGGTCTTGCCCAAGGGGGTTCACCAGGTCAAGATGACTGGGCAGCCAGGCAATGCCGACGAAATTCGCATCACCTTTCCCATCGTACCGCACATGGGCACTTACGCAGGTGTCGGATGGCAGGCCCGCGGCTTTGGACCTGACGGCAGTATGGATGCCACGATTGCCTTGAGCCGCATGCAGAACGACAGGAAATCACCCGCCGAATTGTCCAGAACTGATGTTCCCGTCTTTTTCCATGTGGCGCATACCCTGCACCTGGGTATCCAGTGGGAAGTGACCACGCGAATCCAGCGGCTCACCGAACCAGGGGTGCCGGCGGTGCTGGCCGTACCGCTTATGGAACATGCCTCGGTCACCACGCCCGGTATTCATGTGGAAGATCGGGTTGCCCAGATCTCCTTTGGCCCGGATGAAATGGAGACGCAGTTTTCCACGACGATTCCCATTGCGCCTACGATCCTGCTGACCGCGCCCCGGGATGTTCCTTGGACGGAAAGCTGGACCCTGGATGCCGCGACGATGTGGCGCTGCAGCATGTCCGGTCTGACCGCGGTGCACCACCAGGATGCCGGCCGCAATTGGCAGCCGCAATGGCGTCCGTGGCCGGGCGAACAGGTTCGCATCGATGTGGCCCGCCCCCAGGCGGTGACCGGCAGAACGGTCACCGTGGACCGATCGCTGCTGGCGCTGACCCCGGGACAACGGTTTTCCCGGGCAATGCTGACCCTTGGCATCCGTTCCAGCAAAGGCGGTCACCATCAGATCGAATTACCGGAGCAGGCCAACCTGCAGACGGTCACGATAGACGGCAAAACCCTGCCCATCCGCCAGGACGGCCGACTGGTAACCGTGCCGATAGAGCCGGGAAGCCAGACGGTGATCCTCGACTGGAATCAGCTGAACGATTCGATGACCCGGGTCCAGAGCCCTGAGGTGAATGTAGGCGATGCCGCCGTCAATGCCGCCGTGACCGTTCACATGCCCGACCACCGCTGGATTCTATTGGCTGGCGGGCCAAGGCTGGGACCAGCCGTTTTGTTCTGGAGCTATCTGATCGTGGTGATGGTGGTGGCTGCGGGCTTGGGAAAAACGGTGGTTACGCCCCTTCGCACCCAGCACTGGCTGCTGCTGGGACTCGGGCTGACCCAGGTTCCGGCGGTTGTTGCCCTGCTGGTTGTGGGCTGGCTGCTGGCCATGGGAACCCGCTGCCGGAATGCACCGGAAAACGCCTTGGCTTTTAACGGCACCCAGTTGCTTCTGGCCATACTGACTGTGGCGGCCCTGGCCGGTCTCTATACCGCCATTGAACGCGGCCTGTTGGGCATCCCGGACATGCAGATCGCCGGTAACCAATCCACGCGCTTTCAACTGAATTGGACCCAGGACCGTATTGACGGAATCATGCCCACCCCCTGGGTGATAAGCCTGCCCCAGTGGACCTACCACCTGCTGATGCTGGTCTGGTCCCTCTGGCTGGCCTTCAGCCTCGTATCCTGGCTGCGCTGGGCGTGGGGATGCTTTTCCACAGAGCACCTCTGGAAACCCGTCAAATGGCGTCGCAAAAAAAATTCGCCTTGACAGATGAAATCAATTATAATAAATGGTCTGACCATTCCGAAAATCAATTCATCACTCCCTCGGAGTGACTATCTTAGACTCTCTTTGAAGCGTTAATTGTCGATGTCCACTCAGGATCGAGCTGCTGATCGATGACCCATTTATTTCGCGCTGCCAGGCAAAACCGGATTTTCCAGGATGTGGTCGAACAGATCCAGGAAGCGATCATCGACGGCCAACTGAAGGTGGGCGATCGGCTCCCCGCCGAGCGCGACCTCAAAGAAATGCTCCAGACCAGTCGGAGCACCCTTCGCGAGGCCCTGCGTGTGCTCGAACAAAAGGGACTGATCGAGATCAAGCTGGGAATGGGCGGGGGCGCCGTCGTTAAAAAGGTCACCTCGGATCTGGTGGCCGAAAGCCTGGACCTGCTGATTCGTTCCAATCAAGTCTCCCTACAGCATATCGCCGAATTCCGGGAGCGCGTGGAAGGCGATGTGGTCTGGCTGGCCACCTCACGCTTGACGAAATCGGACATAGATGAGCTGGAAAAGCTCCTTGACGATTCCCGACAATGTTTGGCGCGAGGGGTTGAGGGCGTCCCCGATTTTCTATCTGCTGATCAACATATTCACCAATACTTTGCCAAAATCACCGGCAACCCTATCTATATCTCCCTTTTTAAGACCATGCATAATAACATTCGACGCTATTTCGACGAGCTTCTATTTAAAGAGGAGTCGGAGATGCGTGAGAATCTTCAAGACCTTGAAAGTGTGGTGGCAGCGATGAAAAAAGGAGACGCGGATACTGCCTGTAAGATTGTTCGAACCCATGTAAGACGATTCAATGATTATATGGAAATAAGGGAAGGGCAGAGAAAAGCAGGATAAAACAGCTTGACCCACGGGTTCGCTGCCGGGCGCTATTTGCACAATACGACAACAGAAACAACGGGTTGGTGTTATGGCACATTTAGAGTTGGACAACATCACGGTAAGATTCGGCGGGCTGGTGGCCCTGTCCCAACTGAGTTTTTCGATCAACTCCGGCGAGATCGTGGGCCTGATCGGTCCCAACGGCGCCGGCAAGACCACGGTGTTCAATGTGCTCACCGGCGTCTATAAGGCCAGCAGCGGCAACGTGAGCTTCGAGGGCGAAAGCATTCTGGGCAAACCACCCCATGAGATTTTCTCACAGGGCGTGGCCCGCACCTTTCAGAACATCCGCCTCTTTTCGGCCATGACCGCGGTTGAAAATGCCATGGTGGCCCGGCACTGCCGATCAAAAAAAGGCGTGGTGGGTGCCATTTTCCGAACCGGATCACAACGTACTTTTCAACTTTTACGGTAATCGATATTAGCGTGTCCCCGTTTGCACAGGTTGCTGTATATCGCAACAACACTAT
>JAQYWF010000451.1 GCA_030145105.1 Desulfosarcina sp. | reverse complement strand
GGATAAGGAATGGAGTAATGGAGTGGTGGAGTAAAGACTTAGGTGTCAGGTGTCAGAGGTCAGAGGTCAGGAAAATGGTCCCGTCCTGATATAGGTTGTCACATAGCCAAGGAGAGAACTAAGCTATGGGACGATCATTCTTAAGGTACAGTGAGGCATTTAAGCAGCAGGTAATATCGGAATTAGAAGGCGGCAAATTAAGTTCGATTTCAGAGGCAAACAGAGTTTATGGGATTCGAGGTGCAGAGACAGTGACCCAATGGATTCGTAAATACGGTAGAGAGGATCTATTGCCAAAAAAGATAAAGATAGAGACTTTGAAAGAGCGTGATGAATTAAAAGAGGCCCGCAAAAGGATACGGCAGTTGGAGACGGCTTTGGCAGATGCTCATATTGACTGTAGCTTGGGGGATACCTACTTGAAGATTGCTTGCAAACGTCTGGGCATTGATGCCACGGACTTTAAAAAAAAGAACGCTATTACGCTGTCCGAGCTACGCAAAAGGAAAGCGGACCTAAAGTAAGTATAAGCAAGCTGTGTAAACAGGTTGGTATGACGCGTCAGAATTTTTATAAAGCGCGTAAGAAAAGACAGATCCAGGCCTTAGACGAACGTTTGATCAAGAGACTTGTTTTGGATGAGCGTGCATTTCAACCGAGGCTTGGAGGCCGCAAGCTCTTGAAGATGTTAAGCCCCAAACTAAGCGATTGTGGCATCGGTATAGGCCGGGATCGTTTTTTCAACGTATTGAAAAGGCAGGGTTTATTGGTAGAGAAGCTACCGCCTTCACATCGAACGACCAACAGTTATCACAATTTGCCTGTATTTTTTAATAGGGTTAAAGGCCAAAAGCTGACAGGTCCGAACCAGGTTTGGGCAAGCGATATTACGTATCTTCGGAAAAGAGAAACGTTCATGTATTTGAGTTTGATAACCGACATGTATTCACGCAAAATAGTTGGCTACCATCTTGGTGAAAGTCTTGACACAGAAGAGACCCTCAAGGCCCTCAAGATGGCATTGAAAAACAAGCCGAAGGATGACCGCCCGATCCATCATTCAGATCGTGGATGTCAATATTGCTCACATGATTATGTCGAGGTGTTGGAGAAAAACGGCCTGGGCGTCAGCATGACGGAGCAAAACCACTGTTCAGAAAACGCATTGGCAGAACGTGTAAATGGGATCCTAAAACAGGAGTATGGTTTAGGTTACAGATTTAAGAACGCTATGCACATGCGCCAAGCTGTCAAGCAGGCAGTATGGTTGTACAACACAAGGCGTCCCCACAGTTCTTTAGGTTTGGAGACACCGGAACACATCCATCGCATGGCTGCATAGGAGGAATTGTGAGCAGGGGAAAAATATTTAAAAGTGACAACTTTTAATCAGGACTTGACCCAGAAAACCAGAGGACAGAGGACAGCCGGAGATCAGAAGCTGGGGGTCAGAGGACAGGATCAGGCTTCAAACTTTTTGAAAATCAGGGTGGCATTGGTTCCGCCAAAACCAAAAGAGTTGGACATTGCAAAGCTGATCTCTTTTTTCCTAGCCACATTGGGGACATAATCGAGATCGCACTCATCGTCCGGGGTTTCATAGTTGATGGTCGGCGGGATAACCCCATGGTGGATGGAAAGCACGCTGAACACACCTTCAACACCGCCTGCCCCGCCCAGGAGATGCCCGGTCATGGATTTCGTGGAACTAACGCACAAAGTGTGCGCGTGTTCCTTGAAGACCGTTTTTATGGCCCGTGTTTCGTACAAATCGTTCAAAGGGGTTGAGGTGCCATGGGCATTGATGTAATCCACGGATTCGTAGGTGATGCCGGCATCCTCTATAGCAGCCTGCATGCACCGTACAGCCCCGTCGCCGTCTGGAGCCGGGGAGGTCATGTGGTAGCCGTCACCGCTCATGCCGTACCCGCCCACTTCGGCATAAATCGTGGCACCCCTTGCAAGGGCACCCTCCAGGGTTTCCAGAATCATGATGCCGCATCCCTCGCCAATGACGAACCCGTCCCGGTCGGCATCAAAGGGGCGTGACGCCTTTTCCGGTTCGTCGTTGCGCTTGGACAGAGCCTTCATGGAATTGAAGCCGGCAATGGCCGTGGCGGTGATGGTCGACTCCACGCCGCCCGCAATCATGGCGTCTGCCGCACCCCTTTTGATCAGGTTGCAGGCATCGCCAATGGCGTGACTTCCCGCAGCACAGGCAGTGGCTACAGATGCATTGGGCCCTTTGGCGCCGAAATGGATGGAAATCATCCCCGGCGCCATATTTCCGATCAACATGGGAATGAAAAAAGGTGTAACGCGCTTGGGCCCCTTTTTGTCGACAATCCGCGTGACCTCCTCCAGGATGTGGAGGCCGCCCAGCCCGCAGCCGGTCAGAACACCCACCCTGCCGGCATTGGATTCGTCGATAATCAGACCGGAATCCTCCAGCGCCATGCGCGTAGCCGCGATGGCGAAAGCGATAAAGGGCGACGTCCGCTTGGCCTCCTTCTTGGGAAGATAATCGGCAGGGTCGAAACCCTTGACCTCGGCGGCGATACGGGTCGCGAATCCAGTGGGGTCGAAAGTGGTTATTTCAGCTACTCCCGATTTCCCCGCGCACAGCGCTTCCCAGGTTTCATTGACGCCGATACCCACCGGCGTTACCAATCCCAATCCAGTTATGACAACGCGTCTATCCAAGTGTGCTCCTTATAACGAATCCTTGAGATAAAAAGCTGTTTTCAAGACAGAATGAGCTTTAGTGAGCCGCGATGTAATCCATGGCATCTTTAACGGACTCCATCTTTTCTGCGTCTTCATCCGAGATGTCGATATCGAATTCTTCTTCCATGGTCATGATCAATTCCACCAGGTCCAGGGAATCGGCCCCCAGGTCATCCACAAACGAT
>JAQYWF010000375.1 GCA_030145105.1 Desulfosarcina sp. | reverse complement strand
TGTGGCGATAGCTGTCTTTCCCTTTCCGATCCATATCGAATCCGCGATGGGCATGCTTGACAATGCCGATGTGATAGCCCCGGCGTTTCAACTCGGGGATCAGTCGTTCGATGAGCGTGGTTTTGCCGGATTCCGACTTGCCCACGATGGAGATAACAGGCGGCAAGATATACTCCTTTTCCATTCATATTGCGCAAATTGTCAGCACGCCGGCCGTTCGCCCGAAAAATTAAGCCGGGAGATAGCCAAAGTCAAGACAATTGAACCCTCCCCGCGGCAAGCCGCGGGGAGGGTTCTGCCTAAAACGGCAGTGCTGCGCAGCACAGGAATGAAAAAAAAGCGATTTCCAGTTCGCTCGCTAACCCCGCCTCAAGCGGCGGGGAATGCGCTCGCTATCGCGGTTCAAGCCATGGCACTGGGGTTGCACATCCCGATTGGCCAGCCATCTCCCCTTCGGTAGGCGAGGCTAAAAAAGTTGAAGAACGTCTCCCCGAACGGGTGACGTTATCGTTCCCTGTTTGCGAGCCCTGTCTGCAGGCTTGGTGGTGGCAATGCACAGGAAGGGGGTAGGGGCGGATCGGTCAGATGGACAGAGGTGCCTCACTTTCGGGATCGGTCGGTTCGTGGGTGTAGTGTCGGATGATATCTCTCAGCTTGTGCTTCTGGACCAAGGTCAGGCTGCTGAATTGAATGCCCTGGCGATTGATTCGCCTGTTTTTAAAAAGCAGCGAACCGGTTTCCCTGTCTGACACAATTTTAAAGGCAATATGGTTGATGCCGGTGGGGTCATCTGCCGTAACTATCTGCAGGGTGTGGGCGCGCATTCCCATGGTGAAACCATTATCTTCGTAGTAATAGGACAGGCCGCCCATATGGATATCACCGATTTGGTTTCTGCAAAGGGTATTGTCAAAGGTTACGAAAAGACCCCTGCGCGCCTTGTGCCGTCGCCGCTTGCGAAACTTTAACTGTATCAGGCGCAACAACATTTCTCTCATGACGGAACCGTCCACATGATTACAGATCAGAATATGGATTGGCGGGCACTGAAACCGCTAACCGGGCATGATGGTGAAATGGAAACGTCTGTACGGAAGATTCAGATCCAGTGCGATTGCCGTCTGTCAAATAAACTTTATTTTATGCGGATTGGCAACCATTTTTTATAGCGCACCGGCTGATGGATTGGCGCATAAACGCGCCATAAAAAAAGTAATCATGGGGCATTTACCGGTGTTGGCTTGTATCTCCCCCTTCGGGCAGATGACGGCGGCAGGTCAGGGCAAAATCTTCCGGGTAGTGTCCGTTGATCCAGCGCAGCTGGGCTTCGCTGAAGGCTCCGGGGGAATCCGGCAGTCTGGGCAAAAAGGCAATCAGCAAACGATGGTCCGCATTACCATCGACAACGGATGCCGAATATTCAATGGTTGTGATCATGCGGGCCCCCATGGCCCCCAACACCTTGACGGCGGCCAACATGGCCCGGTCAAGGGAGCGGCGCGTGGGCGTGTCGGCTTCAACGATGCTGCCCACCGGTGTTTTAGGCATCAGGTTCAGCTCCCACTGTGAGGTCTGGGCCTTGGGCACGAATACCATCACCCGGTCGTCTTCAAAAATCACCAGGCTCTGTTCGCGGTGCGCGTTTCCATCCATCCGCCGGTTATCCATGATCGCCTGCTGATAGCATTCGAAAAAGCCTCTCCCCGTTTCATGACGGAATGCCTTTACGAAATCGCTTACCAGATCCCCGCATGCGTATGCCGGAAGAGACCCCTCGCCCACAGCCAACGGTACCTCGGTCGGGATCAGTGCGAACTGCTGGTGGATCTGCTGGTGGGAGGCATGCAGGCGGTATCCGCTGGGTGCGTAGTCAAACCCATAATTCCAGCCCCACAGGGTTCGGTCAAAGGCAACGGTTTTATCTCTTTTCAACACCTTTAAGATTGTCTGCCGCAGTATTTCCAATTCATCGATGGTCAGGGTTCGTCCACCGGCCACGGGCGGCACACCCAACAAGCCGGCCAAGCGGGAATAGCTTCGTTGGTAGTACAGGTGGCGCATGCCGGTCATATCTCGCTGGGTCAGGTCCTGCAAGCAGTATCGCACGCTGTTGTCGGCCATGTTGGCGGCATAGTGCCCCCAGGGGATGTAAGAGTTCCTGCGCAGGTATTCGAACACATGGCTGTCCGGGTTCGATTGGCACCATTCACCCACGATCTCGCTCTCTCCCTGGGCGCCGGGGCGAAGCACCATGGCCTGTTGATAAGCGTGGGGCAGGTGGCGGTTGTTGGCCACGGCTTCGAACAACGCCTCATCCGCAATCACCGCCCTGGTTTGTCCGTCGGATCGCCTTGCATAGGCCAGTCCCCAGGGGTGACCGCTGTTTTCATCCATGCATAAGGTGCAGGCCTTGTGGGCCAGCACACATAGGTCCCGGGCATCGGTGGATGTTACCGCCAGAGCCAGCTGAAGCGGGCGGGGTAAGTTGCGGATAGCCATTGCGGCTGACCGTTCATCGGAATGACCTTCAAAGAAAGAGATCTCCGGTGCCTCCGGCAGTGCGATGGCCTCGGGCTTGCGTGCTCGAGCGTCGGCCCATCGCTTGCCGATGTAGGTGGTGCCCCTGAAGGGGAAGGCGTTGGGAACCTCGAATATCCGGTCCGCGGCCGGTTCGTGGACCGGCCCACGAGGGAAATTGGCGTCATTGCGGTGACAGGCACCCTCCGGCAACTTGCCCAGGTCGGCCAGTCGATCCGTCTCTCGGAAATTGTCTGCGGTGAAATGCGGCCGGTGCAGACCAAAAATAAACCGACCCTCCGGTGAAACACAGGTACGCAGTTTCATGCCCGTTGTTCCTATTTCCTGAATGATAACTGTGTTCTGAATAAAGATACACCGATTGTCAGCACATGTGCCGAAGGCGGCCTACAAGATGACTACATTATCTCATAATCGGCATTTTTTTGCGAGCGTCTAAAACCGGTTGGATCGGAAACAACGCTGCTGATGGTTGGTGGTTCAGTTGTTTAATAACGATATCTGCTGGTTTTAAAGATTTGGCATGGATATTTCATATCCACATGTGTATGCATCAAGGCCAATTACTGAGCAGCGTTTCAAATGCTACTTAATAATTTGATATTAAAAGTAATCGATAAAGTGAGGGGTAAATGACGCACCGGTCGTCGCCACCGGCAATAGCCGTGATTGGACTGGCATGCCAATATCCTGGCGCAGACACGCCCCGACAACTGTGGGAAAATATATTGGCCTGTCGGCGGCAGTTCCGGCGTATTCCGGATTGTCGGTTGCCGCTTGCGGACTATTATGATGCGGACAGAAATGCGCCTGACAAAACCTATGGCCGCCAAGCCGCAGTTATCGACGGTTTCGATTTCGACTGGGCTAAAAGGCGAATCCCGTTTTCTACCGTACGCACCACGGATATCGTGCACTGGCTGGCCCTGGAAACCAGCTTGGCGGCTGTGGCCGATGCCGGCTACACCCGCGAGACCCTGCCTGGTGAGTGCACTGGCGTCATTATTGGCAACACCCTTACCGGCGAGCAGACGCGGGCCAACACGATGCGGCTGCGCTGGCCTTTTGTCCACCGGGCGCTGCAGGTTGCCGCCCGGGCACAGGGGATGGATGAACAGCAGATTCACCGGCTTTCAAGGACCCTGAAGGATCGCTATACTGCCGTCTTCCCGCCAATGGACGAGGACACCCTGGCCGGCGGGCTTTCCAACACGATTGCTGGTCGCATCTGCAATCATCTCAACCTCATGGGCGGGGGCTTCACCGTCGACGGGGCCTGCTCTTCATCGCTGCTGGCCGTGGCCCATGCCGCTTCGCGCATGGTGGACCAGGATCTGGACCTGGTTATCGTGGGAGGTGTGGACATCAGCCTGGATCCGTTCGAGCTGATCGGTTTTGCCAAAACCGGTGCACTCACCGACGGTGATATGACGGTGTACGACCGCGGCGGAAAAGGGTTCATACCCGGTGAGGGCTGCGGTTTCATGGTACTTAAACCCCTGGCCGCAGCCCGACGGGATGGCGATCGTGTTTACGCAGTGATTCACGGCTGGGGCATCTCCTCGGACGGCGGGGGCTCAGGTATTACGGCGCCCAGCGTCTCAGGCCAGGCCTTGGCTCTGGAACGGGCATACCTGCAAGCACCCCATGGAATCGAAGACCTGGATTTCATCGAGGGCCACGGCACCGGAACCACCGTGGGAGACCGCACCGAGTTGGAAGCCATCGCCCGGGTGCTGGGGCGGACACCGGTCCCCCACGGTCAATTGCGGCCCTGCGGCATCACCTCTCTCAAGTCCATCCTCGGGCACACCAAGGCCGCCTCGGGTATCGGTGGACTGCTCAAGGTCGTGATGGCAGTCAACCGCCGGGTGGTCCCCCCGACCGCCGCCTGCAGCGAACCCCATCAAGCTTTCGATACAGATGCCAGGCGACTCTACCCCGTTCGCCTAGGCCGGCAGGAACCTGCCGACAGGCAACTGACCGCCGGTGTCTCATCGATGGGCTTTGGCGGCATCAACTGCCACATCACGCTGGTGTCCGGTGACAAACCCGACGACCGCCTGGCACCCCACATGGATGAAGGGGTGCTGCTGGCCCATGCCCAGGAGAGCGAACTGCTGGTGATGGGTGCCGGCAGCAAGGCAGCCATGCTGGAAAACATGGCGGACCTGATCAAGACTGCCGACGGCATCAGCGTGGCCGAACTGGCCGACCTTGCCGCTGACCTGAGCCGGCAGCTGCCACCCGATGCAACCATCCGGGCCGCCATCGTCGCCGGCAGCCCCGACGACCTTACCGCCCGGCTGACCCAGCTGGAAACCTTCCTTCGGCGAGATGAGACAGACGATGACGCCGGATCGGCCGTTGCCTTGGGACCCGATATCTGGCTGGGAATGGGTGTCGACAACCC
>JAQYWF010000257.1 GCA_030145105.1 Desulfosarcina sp. | reverse complement strand
GCCCATCGCCGCCACCGTCATCGGCGGCGGCGGCACATTGGTGGGCCCGGTGCTGGGCTGCCTGATTCTGGTTCCCATATCCGAACTGCTGCGGGACTTCGGCACCCTTCGAATCGTGTTCTATTCCCTGATTCTGTTGGGATTTATCGTGTTTCGCAGCGAAGGATTAATGATTTACGGTCAACGTAAATATCACCAGTTTGAAAGATGGACGGACATATGACGGACACACCCATTCTGCAGGTCAGCGGTGTCACCAAGACCTTCGGCGGCATCATCGCCTTGAACAATGTCAGCTTTACGGTTAACGAAGGCGAAATTCTGGGAATCATCGGACCCAACGGCTCCGGCAAGACGACCGTGGTGAACTGTATCACCGGATTCGTGAAGGCCTCTGCCGGCCAGGTCCTGTTCCGCGGCAAAACGATTACCGGCAAACCGCCCCATAAAATAGCCGACATGGGAATTCTGCGAACCTTCCAAATCATGCGTCCCTATTTCAGCCTACCCGCTTACAAGAACCTGGTGATTCCGCTCTGCTCACCCCGGGCCCGGCGAACCGGCGGCTGGCGAGGCGGCGGCAAGTTGGGTGATCGAAACACCGTGAGCATCGACATCCTGGAAGAGATCGGTTTCGAGCGGGACTCCTACGTTCCGTATAAGACCACGAACACCCTGCCCACCGGTTACCTTAAGCGCCTGGAACTGGCCCGATGCCTGGCCCTCAAGCCGGAACTGATCATCTGCGATGAAGTTTTTTCCGGGCTAAGCATGAGTGAAATCGCCAGCATGGTGCCGCTGATCGAACGGCTGCAGATGGACGGGATCACCCTGATCATGATCGAACACCGGCTGCGCGAGCTGTTCCAGGTGGCCAACCGGGTCATGGTGCTCAACTTCGGCGAGAAGCTGGTGGAAGGCAGTGCCAAGGAAGTCATGGCCGATCCACGGGTCCGGGAAGCCTACTTTGGGTCCGAAGTGGTCGAGGAGGTGATGAGCCATGCTTGAGGCAAGCGATCTGATGGTCTTTTATGAGAACATGCTGGCTTTGAACAATGTTCATATTCGTTGTGATAAAAATCAGATCGTCGGGGTATTCGGCGCGAATAGCGCCGGTAAGTCAACGCTGATGCATGCCCTGTCCGGCATCGTATTGGACATGCAGAAAAAAGAAGCCATGGCCGGCGGCGAACGCATCACCGTGGACGGAAGTATCCGCTACCTGGGAAAGGAAGTGATGACCGTTTCCCCCAGCCGGCGGGCGAAGATGGGCATCGTGCTGTGCCCGGAACGCAGGCGGATTTTTAAGGAAAGCACGGTGCTGGAGAACTTGAAAATCGGCGGTTATCTGGCCACCGCTTCCCAGGCCAAGGAGACCCTGGCGTATGTCTTCGACGTATTCCCGGCCCTTTCCAGGCTGAAGCATCGTATCGGCGGATTCTTGAGCGGTGGTGAACAGCAGATGCTGGCCATCGGCCGCGCGCTGATGGCCCAACCGAAAATTCTACTCCTGGACGAACCCCTGCTGGGGCTCAGTCCGCTGATGCAGGCCATGCTCATGCGCACCACCCGGGAGATCCGGGACAAAAGAAACATCTCCATTATCGTTACCGAGCAATACGCCCGCCCGGTTTTTCCCATCGTTGACTACGCCTTTATTCTGGAGAACGGTTCGGCCGTACTGGAAGGCACACGCGAGGAATTGATGGACAACCCGGACGTTCGCGCGGCCTATTTTGGGGTTTAAAGGAGTCTGAGTGGAAATGCATGCTACCGCCGCCACACTGGAACAGGAACTGACGTTCAGCCGGTTCGACCAAATGAGCCAGAAATACCCGAACCAGTCCGCACTCGTTTATTTGGGTGAACACTTCTCCTTCCGCCATCTGAAGGATCTGAGCGAACGATTCGCCGGCGCCTTGTCGGCCCTGGGTGTGGCCAAGGGCCATCGGGTGATGATTTATATTCCCAATTGCGCCCAATGGGTCATCGCCTTCCTGGGCGTCCAGAAACTCGGTGCGGTGGTCGTGCCGGTGGCCCCCATCTATACGTCTCACGAAATCATTTACATGATCAACGATGCACGCGTGGAAACGGTGATCTGCATGGACACCAACTTCTGCTATGTCAAGGAAGCCTTTGCGGAAACCGATCTCAAACGGGTCATCGTCACCAACGTGGTCGATCTGCTGCCGGCCTGGAAACGGTGGTTAGGCCATCTCTTTGATAAAATCCCCACCGGAAAAGTGGATAACGATCCGCGGATGCATCGCTTTTCCCGATTGATCAAACACGCACCCATCCCAAAGGCCGCGGCGATCGACCCCGTGGCGGATCTCTCCTACATCCTGTATACGGGGGGAACGACCGGGTTCCCCAAGGGTGTTCCGGGCAACCACATGGGAATGACGTCATATGTGAATGACGTCACCGAAGATGTCGCTGGTGAATACCTTAATGAGGGGCAGGATACATACATCGCCATCAACCCGCTCTTTCACATCATGGCCCTGGGCCTGTTCATGGCTGTCGGGCTCAACAGGGGCAATACCACCCTGCTCATGCCCTTCCCCCAGGTGGATGCCATTTTAGAAACCATTCAACGGTTCAAGGTCCGCTGGCTGCTGGGTGTGCCGGCCCTGTATCGAATGATTCTGGAAAATGACCGCCAGGACCGCTATGACATCAGTTCATTGACCTATTGCTATTGCGGCGGCGATGTACTTCCCGAAGAGGTCAAGGAGCGCTGGCACAAGCGCTGCGGCACGCCCATCTACCAGGTCTACGGCTCAACCGAAGTCGGTCACGTGACCTACAGCAGGATCGGTGTGGAACCCAGTCCCCGGGCCATCGGGTTTCCGTTGAAAAGCCGGCAGTGCCTGATCGTCGACCCCGCCACCTTAGAGCCGGTTGAACAGGGAAAAACCGGTGAACTGCTGGTGACCTCGGCCGATACCCTTAAGTCCTATTACAACAAACCCGGGGAAACCGAAAAAACCTTTGTTGAAATCGATGGGACGACCTGGTGCCGCATGGGCGATTTCGTCAGCGCCTTGCCCACCGGTGAGTTGATCTATATGGAACGATCGGCCGACATCATCAAACACAAAGCCTTTCGTGTATCGGCCTCCGAGGTGGAGGCGGCCCTCCAGGACCATCCCACGGTGATTGGTGCCTGCGTGGTGGGGGTTCCGGATCCCAAGGTAGGTGAACGAATCAAGGCAATCGTGGTGCTCAAGGAAGATGCCCGCGGTGTGGGCGGCACCGAATTGATCCGCTGGTGCCGGGACCGCCTGGCCGCTTATAAGGTTCCCTCCTATATCGAGTTCAGGGATATGCTGCCCAAATCCAAAGTCGGCAAGCTGCTTCGCCGCGAAGTGAGGGATGACGAGATCCGGCGCATAACCAAAGATAAAACGCCAACTCAATCGAAAGGAAAATAAAATGGATCTTTTTTCAGCCATCGAGACGCGCACCAGCTGCCGCGAATTCCTGCCCGATGCCATAGATAAACCAACCATCGAGAAAATCCTGGCTGCAGGGGTGCGGGCGCCGTCGCCGCTGAACGCTCAGCCGTGGCAATTCATCGTGATCACCGCACAGGCAAAAAAGCAGGACATTTTTGCAGAAGCAGAGCGCTGCCGAGCGTGGGCCATCGAACAGAGTGGATGGACGTGGCTCGGCAAATATAAAACGGATTTTCTCCTGCAGGCGCCCATATTGGTGGCCGTGGTGGGCGATCCAAAAAAAAGCGGCATGGACATGTTCCAGAAAGACGGCCCTGTTGGTTATCAATTGGCCTGCGCCGCCGCTATTCAGAATATGATGCTGGCTGCCCACGCCCTCGATCTGGGCAGCCTGTTTTTTACCCTGTTCGAAAAAAGCCACATTCGACGCATCCTCGACATTTCAGATGAGAAAACACCGGTGGCGCTGGTGTGTATCGGCAAACCCAAGGAACCCCAGGACCCGGTTCCCCGAAAAGCGGTTGAAGCGAAAACCGTTTACCTGGACTGAACCAATCGCCGCAGTGGCGCCATCCGCCACCACGGATATCACTGGAGTATTGCCATGTCGGAAAGCATCCTTAACGGTAAGCGCATACTGGCCGTAGATGATGAGGCCGATGTTCTGGAAACCCTGGAAGACCTTCTCGACGGGTATCCCGGATTGATTCTGGACCAGGCCTCTGATTATGAAACCGGCTACCACCTGCTGCGCTCATGGACCTATGATGCGGTCATCCTCGATATTATGGGCGTTAGAGGCTATGATCTGCTTAACGCGGCAGTCCATTTGAAATATCCAACGGTGATGCTCACCGCCCATGCCTTTTCCGTTGAAGGTTTGAAGCGCTCTATCACCCTGGGAGCAAAGGCCTATATTCCCAAAGAGCGTATGACCGACATCCCCGCATTCCTGGAAGATGTGATCACCCTCGGACACCGTTCTAATCTGAAGATGATGTTTCAGCGGCTGGGCGGCCTATTCAACAAGCGATTCGGGTCCCAGTGGATGGAAGATGAGAAAACTTTCTGGGATCAGGTAAGATCCGGAGAATATCAGCCGAAGCCGGTCATTTTAAAGAAATAACCGTCCAATTTAATTCCTCGCTTCAACAAGGGTGTCGAATCCGTCATGGACACATGGCCGGCATCACCCACGCCGGACAAAGCGCTGCGGTGAGAAAAAGCCCACGTCGATCGTGGGGATAAGGCCTTCGAGCAAGTCGGCCAGGGTTTCACCCAACACCGGCGCGAACTTGAAGCCGTGGCCGGCCAGCGCCACGGTAAAAACATTCTCATTGTGGGGCAGTGGCCCCAATACAAAGTGGTCATCGGGCGTCAGGGTGTACATGCAGGTGTCGGATGTCATCGGTCGATGGGACAGCGTCGGCAGAAACCGCTCCAGCATGGCCCGCATCGCCGTCTGCTCTGCTGTGGATACCGCAGGCGATGGATTATCCGTGTCGCCGTCGGCAAGCTGGTTGTGGAAGGCGGCCTTGACCCGTCCACCGGACTTGATAGCCGGCAGCGAGTAAAACTCCCGGTATTCGTTGCGAGTACCGGCGGTCTCGGCCATCGGGACCTGCCAGAAATTGACGGGGAATTGCCCCAATTGATAAGCCGCTGTATCCGGCGGGGTGACCCAGTGGACGGGAACCCGTTTGGGCGTCAGCATGGCACCAGCAACGCCCAGCAATCGCCCCGCGTACGAGCCGGCGGCGATCAGGAGCCGTCCGGCGGTATACCGGCCCAAAGAGGTGCGGACCTCGACGCCACCCGACGTGGCCGTCCACCCGGCCACCCGTTCATCGACCTGAAGCCTTGCCCCGGCGGTTTCAGCCATGGCAAGGAACACCCGGATGCACGTTTCCGGAAAAACGATCCCTGCCTCTTTTTCCAGGCCGGCGGAAAATTGGATAGGCGGTGACAACGGCGGCCACCGCCTTCGGATTTCGGCGGCGGTCAACAAATCATGAGATATGGCGCCAGCCTGGGCGCTGGCCAGAAATCCGGAAACGGCCGGCCCCTCCGGTGGGCCGATGGTCAGGTTAGGGGTAGTGACCAAAAGCCTCTCGCCGGCGTCTTTTTCTAGTTTGCGCCACAGGTCCCAGGCCCGAAGCGCCATGGGCAGGTATGCGGTGCCCTCCAGATAGGCCCGCCTGACGCTGCGGGATTCACCATGGTGACTGCCCAAAGGATGCGGCGGATGGAACGCATCGATCCCCAGTACCGACACCCCCCGCTGCGCCAGGGTCATGCAGGTGGCCGATCCGGCGGTACCCAGCCCGACAACGATGACGTCATAGTGATGCATCCCGCCTGCTTTCTATGAAGGGCCAATGATCGCGTCGGGGACCTGCCGCTGCCAGGGTCAAACGACCACGTTCTTTTTGCCCCCGTAGTACTTCATAAACTGCATCCGCTCGTATACAGACGGATCCGTGCTCTTGGCCTGACTCATTTTTCCCTTGAAACCGCTGATCCGCTTAAATCCTTTGCGCGACATCCAGTTCTCCAGGCGCTCGAGCATCTCCCCTAGATAGGCAACACCGTGTTCATACAGGCACGAGGCCACCTGGACCGCATCGGCACCGGCCAGCAACTGCTTGATCACCGCATCTCCATTGTGGATACCAGTGGAAGCGGCCAGGTCGCAGTCGACCTTTTCGGCCATGATGGCAATCCAGCGCAGGGACATGGCCAGATCCGAAGGGGTGCTGAACACGAACGCATTGGTGGTCTGGAAGTTGTCGATGTCGATGTCCGGGCTGAAGTACCGGTTGAACAGCACCAGTCCGCCGATACCGGTTTGGGAAAGTCGCTGGATCATCGGACCCAGATCGGTAAAATAGTGGCTGATTTTCAAGGCGGTGGGGATGGAGAGGTGTTGGGTCACCTGCTCAGTGATTTTGAAATAGATGCTTTCCCGGTCCACTCGCTTCTGCTTGAAATCCGTCGGGGGAAAAAACATGTTCAGTTCGAGGGCATCAGCGCCGGCTGCTTCCAGCTGCTTGGCATAAGCCATCCACTCAACCGACTGCAGAAAGCAATTGATGCTGGCGATAACCGGTATGGACACCGCCTTTTTGCTCTCCTCGATCAGGGTGACGTATTTTTTCAGGTTTTCTTCCCGGACGACGTAGTTGTAGTAGTCAATGGGAATTTTGCGTCCATCGTAATCGAAGTACTGACTGTCAGCGGCAAAACTTTTGGCTGTTTTCATGAAATCCGCATATTCCAGGGCCACCTCCTCTTCGAAAATGGACTTGAGCACCACCGCACCGGCACCGCATTTTTCGGCCTTCTTTATTTTTTCGACCGAACTTGTCAACCCTGAACTGCCCATGATAATCGGATTTCTTAACTCGAGTCCTAAGTATTGCGTCGATAGATCCATTGTGCCTCCTCAACGAATGGTCGGATTGAACAGCCGTGAATCAACCTGTCAGCTGACGGCTGCGTCATGATTTTGAGAAATCGATGGTATTCCAGTCAAATAAGGTCTTTTCTCTGGTTGGGCGATAATAAACAATTTGAGAAAAAAAATCCACTGTTATCCTCCGGACGGCTGGCCCGCCAAACCATGCAGGGGTATCAATCACACGACCGGTTCATACCGGATTCGCCCAGCCGCTCGACGGATGGATATCCGCATGGATAGAATGAAAGGGATCATGATGGCTGAGGGGAATCGTCTGGGAGATAAGGCGCTCGTTCACCAAATGAACTACCCCGCCGCAAGCAGCGAGGTATCATCAAAGGATGAAATCTATTTTATCGTCGCAAGCGACGGGGTATTACACCCTCAGCGCTGTAAATCGAGTAGAGGGGGGCCTCACGGCCTCCCCCTCTCACACCACCGGGCATACGTTCTACGTACACGGCGGTTTCCTTTAGCGGGTTAACAACAAATACCTGTTGGTCAAGTTGATGAGTCCCATCTGCTGGAACCAT
>JAQYWF010000279.1 GCA_030145105.1 Desulfosarcina sp. | reverse complement strand
CTCCCGGATGGCACGGGTTGCATCGTAGCCGTCCATTTCGGGCATTTGGATATCCATCAGTACGGCATCGAACGTCTCCTTACTCAGTTTTTCGATAGCCTCCCTGCCGTTATTTGCGATGATAACCGTCAAACCTGCCTGGCCGAGTAGTTCTTGAGCCACCTGCTGGTTGATTTTGTTGTCTTCAGCCAATAGCACATGGGCCCCGCGGATACCGTCAATCGGTTTAATCTTCCATGCATCATCGGATCGGGCGGCACCAAGGAAACCGCCTTTTTCCCCGAGTACCCCCATGATGGTATCCAGCAATGTGGAAGGGGTTATGGGCTTGATGAGGAAACCCTCCAAACCGACAGTTTCTGCCTGCTGCATCGCCTCTTCGCGGCCGTAAGCCGTGATCATGATAATCGTCGGCATGTGATGCAGCGCCGGATGGTTCTTAATTCGTGCGGTAGCTTCGATGCCATCCATTCCAGGCATTTTCCAGTCCATTAAGACCAGCTTGAACGGATCGTCCGCCGGGGTTCCCTCCAAAGCCGCCAGCGCATCCTGGCCGGAATTTACGCAGGTAACCCGGAACGAAAATGCCGAAAGGGTGGCCGCGAGCATCTCCCTAGTGCTGGCGACATCGTCTACCACCAGGACTTTAAGCTGGTCGAGATCTGTCGGAGTTGCCTTATGAAGTGTTTTTTCCATGTCAGATGCCCGGCCGAAAATCGCCGTGAAAATAAAGGCGCTGCCCACACCCGACTCGCTTTCCACCCATATATGCCCGCCCATAAGCTCTGTCAGCTTCTTGCTGATGGCAAGCCCGAGGCCTGTTCCGCCGTACTTTCTGGTGGTGGAGGTGTCGGCCTGGGAAAAAGATTGAAACATTCTGTCGCACTGCTCCTTGGTCATACCGATGCCGGTGTCCTGAACCGAAACCCGGATTTCTACCTCATCTTCGGTGATGCGCACCGATTCGGTGTGTATGACAATCTCTCCCTTTTCAGTGAACTTTACGGCATTACCGGCTAAGTTTAAAAGGATCTGCCCTAACCGCAAGGGATCTCCAACTAATGCGCTAGGGACATCGGGATGCGTGTCGAACAGCAATTCCAATCCTTTCTCCTGGGCCTTGATGGCAATAAGATTGCCCAGGTTATCGAGTACTTCATCTAGCCGGAAAGGAATAGACTCAATGACCAGTTTGCCGGCTTCTATTTTAGAAAAATCGAGAATGTCGTTAATAATACCCAGGAGTGATTGGGAGGATTGGTAAACCTTTTCAATATAATCGCGTTGGCGGGATTGCAGCTCGGTGCCTAAACACAAATGGGACAAACCGATGATGGCGTTCATGGGCGTCCTGATTTCATGGCTCATGTTGGCCAGGAAATCGCTTTTGGCCCGGGTGGCTTCCTCGGCAATCTCTTTTGCTTTCTGGAGTTCCCTTTCCGCCTCTTTGCGCTCGGTGATGTCGGTTACCAGCCCAATGGCATGCCACCGGTCCTTGAGTTTGACGGAAGAGAGGCGAAGCTCAACGGGGAATTCTTCTCCATGGCGATTGAGGGCCGAGAGTTCGATGGCATGCCCGATCAGCGATCCCTCACCGGTCTTGCTGAACCGCTTAATGGCGTCGATGTGTTGATTCCGATACTTCGCCGGAATGATAAAATCTTCCAGTTTTTTTCCCCGCACCTCTTCAAACGACCAGCCGAAAATTTTGACCGCTGTTTCGTTCCAGAAGGATACCTTGCCGGTTTCCGCGTCCAGCATGATAATGGCGCTGAGAGCCGATGAGGTAATTTTGCTCAGCGTTTCTTGGTTGGCCCGGAGCTCCTCTTCCGCCTCCCGCCGTGCCGTGATATCCCTGAAAACGACGACAGAGCCTGCCAGACCGCCGTTTTTTAAAACCGGTTTGCTGGTATACTCCACAGGAAAACTCGATCCGTCCTTGCGCCACAGCACTTCGTCATCCCGATACTCGGTAACGCCTTGGGTGTAGGAGTGGTACATGGGGCACTCCTCCACCGGATAGGCGCTCCCATCCGCTCGGGTATGGTGAGTCAGTGTATGAACCTTTTGGCCTTGGATCTCTTCCAGATTGAATCCCAGCATGGAAAGGCCAGCTTCATTGATAAAATTGAGCCTGCCTTCCTTATCGACCCCGAAAATGCCTTCGCCGACGGACTCCAGTATCAGCCGGGTACGTTCTTCGCTGGCCTGCATTTTACGGGATGCATCCTCCAGTTCCTGAGTGCGTACACGTACTGTACGCTCCAGGTTTTCCTGGTGGTTTTGGAGTTCCAGGTTTTTGTTGCGGACTTCGGCAATGAGTTCATCGCGAGTTTTGTGCAGCAAAATTTCCCTGGCCTGATCGATAGTTGTTTGGGTAAGGCCCGTGGTCTTTAGATGCTTAAACAACTTTAAGGCTAAGGCGCCATCCGGTTTTTTACGCCTTTCCAGATGGTCGAAGAACAGATCGGCGTACTGGATGGGATCATCCAAGTTGTTGCTCTCGATATCGAGAATCAGCATTGTTTGCCCGTTGTCCTGTGATAAATCGACCCCGATTTCCCATTGGGAGCTCTCCCGGTACATAGCCCTGCAGATCTGAGACGTGGCCGCTGCCAGGCGCAATGCTGCGAGACTGTCGCCGGTAAACAACTCTACCAGGGCGTGCAATTTTTTGCGCGCCATAATGTACGCTTGAGAATGGTTGATTTGAATATTGCCCAAGTGACTCATCGGTCAAACCTCATCACCATGCATGTGGCGTCATCATGTGTTTTACCAAACCGCTCCACCACCCGGTGAGCGACGGCTGCCGGGCTATGATAGATAATCTGGGGATACTGTTCCACGGTGAATCGATCGCTAACCCCGTCCGTGTAAAACAACACCACGTCTGATACATTTACCTTAAGGTTCTGGACATTGGGTTCGCGCATGTGGATTCCCACGATGCCATCCACTGAAATCAATCGGGCCTCTCGGGAGCCGACGATCCTGAACACGGTATTTCCCACACCAGCATAATGCACTTCCCGCTTGAGCGTGTCGACCACGCAAAGCCCCGCAGCTGCGCCGATGGTGCCGGAAAGTGCCTTGTGCAGCCCCAGCATCGTCTGGAGCACATCCGCCTTCCAGTGGTCTTTGAGAAATTGCTCGGCCTGTTGCGCCACGGAGTTGGCCTGGGGCCCATGGCCCAGCGCATCCACAATGGCTAGGAAAAGATGTTCCTCCTGCTGGGTCATTATAACCGTGTCCCCGCTGACCCGCTCGCCCACGCAATTGCGTACGAAGGAGGCAACGGATATATTCCCTATCTTTAGTCTATTTCTCGAAAACATATTCAAACCGCCAGAAACCTTTTCAACACCATTTTCGAATAAGGACGGTGGTTCCCTTGCCCGGATTGGATTGGATGTCAAATTCGTCCATCATCCGCTGGACGCCCGGCAATCCCAATCCCAGAGTTCCGGATGAGCTGAAGTGGTCCGCCAGTGCCTCTTTGACGTTCGCAATACCCGGTCCCCGGTCTTGGGCAACGATTTCGATACCCATACGGTTCCTACGGGCAATTTTTTTGATGACGATCTCGCCGCGACCGGCATACTTGATGATGTTGTTGGCCAACTCCGAAACTGCAGTTGCGATCATCATTTGTATATGATCCCCAAAACCGAGATCACCAGCGACCTTTTTGACCTCCGCTATGGACCACGCCAAACCTGATTCGTCTCTTATGGGAACCCGAAATCGTTCTCTCGTCATATCACTACTTTTCTCTCCACTCTATTGAAGCGGCGCTTATTGCTCCAGTAGGCGGAATGCTTCGTCCAGGTTCAATGCCGCTGTCACACCGTCGACGTCAGCCCCCAGATCGATCAATGCCGAAACCACACCTGGATTCAAGCCCGACAGCACCGATTTTGCCCCCATAACCATGGCCATCTCCATGGTTTTGCACAACGCGTTGAAATCCTCGAGATCGAGAATTTCGAGCCCGGACACATCCAAGATCACGCCCCAAGCCCTTGACTTCTCCAGTATCTCCAATAACTCCATGCGAAATTGCTTAAGGACATCCACACTGATTTCGATTTGTATCGAAGCGATGACACAGCCGCGCGACACTTGTAAAGGAATGCGCTCGGAATTGGAAGTTTCCATCTATTCTTCTCCCCCGAATTTCAAATCCAATCGGTTGAACGCATCCGAAAGGGCATCCTGCATGGTTGCAGTGGTTTTGACTTTTCCTACATCGATGCCTAGCTCAACGATGGTTTGCGCGATGGCCGGCGATACTCCTGAAATTGTGCATTCGCACCCCATGAGCCGTGTGGCTTTGGTCACTTTGATAAGATAATTGGCCACGGCTGTATCCACCACAGCCACGCCGCTGATGTCCATGATAAAGGCCCGCGCCTGGGTCTCTGCAATCTTTTTTAGCGTGGCGTTCATAATCTCGTGGGCCCGCTTGGAGTCAACGATACCCACAATCGGGAGCAGAAGAACCCCTTCCCATATCTGAGTGACCGGTGTCGACATCTCCATCAACGTCCTGCTTTGCGCGGAGATGGCTTCACCTGTCATCCGGGTATAGGTCTCCACGACCACGCCGGTATCCAGATGTACCAGTTTGGTCATGGCACGAACTGAGGCCAGATATTCATCGCTCGAAAGGCTGTGGTCATACAAATCAACAGTAATTATTCCCAGCGACCGGTTCATCGCGGCGAAATAAACCGAAAGGGGGAGGCCAATCCGAGCGTGGGTTTCACCGATGTGGCTGCGCTCTTCTATGTACTCATTATCGATCTCATGTTCGAAAAAATTGTTCCAATATGCCCGCTGTCCATCCAATACATGGGTATCAACCTCATCCTCCGGGAAAAATTCTTCAAACTCAGGTTGGGTTTTAAGCCATTGGTAAAACAACTCCAAAAATTGATCCAGTTTGGGAACTATGATTTTACCGAAAGCGCGAATGTTTTTGATATCTTCTTCGTCAATGGAATAGAGATTTAGAATAGAGGTCTTTCGGGAGTCATTTTCATCACTCTGCGATATAGTTAAGCTGTCTGTCATTTTTTCAACTCCTTTTTTGAGAACTTCCGCCAATATCCGCTTTACGCGTGTGTGTTGCGGCAAAGTCTATTCCATCCTGCAGGGAACGTCGGGTCACCACTCCCTGAAACATTCCATCCGAGTCGGTTAATCCCTTTGCGACTTCTGCCTGCATGCCTGTCATTACGACCTCAGCACCGAGCAAGTGGGCCGCTTCTAAGGCTTTTCGCATCCCGACTGCCAGTTCTGCGGTATAGATGGGTACCCCCGTGAGATCGATAATGGCTACCCGGGCGCCTGCCTTGTATATCCCATCGATAAACGTCTTTCGCATTTGTTCGATGCGACGGCCATCGAACTCGCCGACAAGCGGCATGACAACGACGTCATCTTCAAGTGGAATGAGGGGGGTGGAGAGGGCATCGATGACCTCAGCCTGGCGATCCACCAGTTCCTTTATTGATAACCGCATGGCATCGAAGCTTTGGGACAGGTCCGCAATTTCCCCGTGGCCCCGGGTATCGATCTCGACATCCAGCTCGCCCCTGGCCAGGCTTTTGGCCTTTTCCGACAAAGCGATGAGGGGCTGGGTCAATTTTTTTGAAAAAACAATGGCCGCCAGGCCGCTGCCCATAGCGACCATCACCATCCATATCAACATGTAATTTCTCAAAGCAGTGGCGCCAGCCAATGCTTCTGCCCGGTCGATTTCGCTCATAATGGCCCAATCCACATCGGGGATGTTTAGCTGCCTGAAAGAAGAGAGCACCTCCACCCCCCTATAATCCTTGAATATAAGGGTACCGCTTAGACCTTCCAAGGCTTTTAGAGCTCCTGGGGTTTTGACCTCCTGGATACCGATGGCCTGTCCAAGGCTTTCGATCCTCTCGATGGTGTCGGCTGAAACATTTTGTTTTTTGAGGGCCTGAAGGTATTCATCCTTTTGTTCAATCAAAAAGCGAGATTGGGATCGAAGTTTAAAATCATGGCCCACAATGTAGGTTTCACCACTCCGGCCCAGACCGATGTCTGCCCAGCTATTGTTGTTGGTCATGATGTTGTTGATACGGTCAACAGGCATCTGGAACGCCAGTACGCCGATCATCTGGCCGTCATCGTAGATCGGAGAGACGACGAATGAGGCCTGGCTGTGGTAGGAGGGGTCGTATGGTTCAAAGTCGATCAGTTTTACGAAATCCGGAGAGTGGCTCAATTTAGCCGCCTGAAATGCCCTTGCCAGGTTGGAGTTGCGATATGGCCCGGACAAAAGGGAAGTTCCGAAATCCACCTCCTTGAATACGGAATAGACGATATTTCCCGTCGCGGAATCAATGAGGAAAATATCATAGTATCCGAATTTTCGTAGAAAATCCCGGATAAAGGCATGGTAACGTCCATGGATATAGTTGTAACGAAATTCCTTGCTCGAACGGTCCAGGTTTTCCTTTGCGCCGGTCTCAAAAGGATTATCGGAGATGTATAAATACTGCGCCACTTGGGCCCGGCTCGCAGGCCAATAGTCCGTAAGCGAAACTTCGCCCGGATAATTCTTTTCGAGTTTGGGCAGAAACTGTTCCGTGTAGTAGCGTTTGAGTTCCAGTGTCCGTGCGGCCTTTTGAGCGTCATCCTGCCCCCAATCCATTTCCATTGAATAAAAGGTCAGCTTGAAAGCTTTCATGGCCGCAACGGTCATAGGGTTGTTTGAAAACGTCAGGATCTGGTTCCTGATTTGGGCGAAGTAATTTTCCACCTGGCTCGCCTTCATTTCCCTTAGCGCTGTCAACTGCTGGAACGCCTGGGTTTCAAGTGATCGGTGGGCGATAACATAT
>JAQYWF010000450.1 GCA_030145105.1 Desulfosarcina sp. | reverse complement strand
GGCAAATGAACGGCATATCACCCACGCCTTCCTGCAGGGCCTTTAACCTGTCGATCCAGACCTCGGGGTACTTGGCGGCGTCCCAGGCGGTTGTCACATCGATAGCTCCCATGGGTGGGATCACGAATATGCCGTCGGCTCCGGCCTGCTTGGCATCGATTGCTACCTGCACTGTTTCGGCAGTAGAGGGGGCAATCGCCCCGGCAAAGACCGGTACCTTGCCCTTGACCTCATCAATCGCGATCTCGACATTCCGCCGTTTTTCTTCTCGGCTCAGGTAGAATATCTCTCCAGCCTCCGGGTTTATTATGATTCCGATGCCGGGATTCACATAATGCGGCTGCAAAAAGAACTGTAAAAACTTGCGCAATTGAGCTTCGTCTGGGTCGTAGGTATTGTCTTTATGCGGGGTTACGATTGCTACGTATAGCCTGTCGTATTTGTTTCCATAATCTGTCATTGTTGTTTCTCCTTTTTTTAATTCGCTCTCATTCTTTAAGGCTTATAGATACCATCTTTCTTGTTGTTAATACATGAGCCGTCCAAAATCTGTTATATCAAATAAAACCCATGCACTTCGGGGAGGAATCTTTAAACCCTGGCTCCGCAAAGGGCCTTTACATTTTTGACGTGGTGGGCATCCATCAGCTTGATTAGCCGCCGGTTGATGTTGCGCGCAATGTTCCAACCTTCGTAGATTAAGCCAGTGTAAAGTTCGACCGAGGAAGCCCCTTCGCTGATTGCTTGAAACGCCTCATCACCCGTGACGATGCCACCAGAGGCTTTGATGACCATGTCATTCCCCACCAAGCTGTAAACGTCTCTGATAATGCCCATGATCTGTGGAAAGAAGGGTCGGCCGGTAAGCGTTCCCTGCCCGATCGACAACCGTTTTTCCTTAACCAGGCTTTCCGGGGCGAATGCGATGCCCTCAATCCCGTGTTTTTGGATGGTCCAAACTAGATCCAGCCTCCTTTGGCGCTCCGTTTCCGTAACGTATCCCGGTAACTTTATAAAAACGGGCCTCTTTTTCCGCTTGGCAATCTCGGCTAAAAGCGGCCCCGCACCTTCAGGATCTAGAAAATCACTCGACTGGCCCAGCAGATTAGGGCAAAATAGGTTAACTTCCACGATATCGGCGTATGGCTGGACCGCCTCAAAGGTTTCCAGATACTCGCCGAAATCCTCGGCGTTGATGTTGACGATCAGTGGAACGCTGGAATAACGCCGTCTGTGCAGTTGACCCACCGCGTAATCCAGACCCAGACTTGGCAAACCCATGCAACTGAAGAGTGCCTCTCTTTCCGGATCTCGCACCATCCTGGGACGCGGATTCCCAGGTCTGACGTGGTACATAATCGAGCCGGAAACGATATAGCCAAATCCCAACTGCATCAGGGAATTAAACATATCCGCATCCTTATCGAATCCGGCTCCCAGCCCCACCGGATTTGGTGCCTCAACTCCGCTCAGGTCGACCTTTAACCGTTCATCTTTTATGAACAGTCCTGGTCGGGTAAACAGCCGACTCAAGGCGGGCCGCCGGAGCAGTTTTTTAACCAGATTATGCGCGCTTTCCGCATCCAGTTTGAACAACAGGGGACGCAGAATCTGCTTGTAGATATCCATCACTCGACTCACAAGGTGAACAATTTGCCCAGACCTTCGATTTTGTCGCGAACATTCAATCTCTTCAACGCCGACCAGAGCGAGACTTGGTTGCTCGTGATGACCGGCTTGCCGAGATCTTCTTCCAGCATGTCGATGATGCCGAGCACATGAAGCCCGGTGCAACTAATGAACATGATGTCAGCCTCATCCGTGTTTGCTTGTATGGCCAGTCTGTACATTTCTCCAGGGGGGATCTGTGGTACCAGCTGGGAATCAGACAAAAGCGGCCCTAGTATGGATGTTACTTGAAAACCGGAGCCGTTCAGAAAGGCCTTTTCTGCTTCGTTCACCTCAGCCGCATAAGGCGTTGCTACCGCTACCTTTTTAACATTCAAGGCAGCGAGCGCATCCAGCACCCCTGTTGAGGTGGTGGTGATTTTTTTACCAGTTAGTCTTGTCAGTCTTGCCATGATTTCCTTGTCCCAACCAGGCCCGTTTATAAGGCTCCCGGCCGTGCAGGCGAACACGATGACGTCCACTTCGGCAGTGGCCAGGAGGGACGCGGCCTCGTCGACATAGGTGTTCATCTTGTCCAGCGCTTCCCGCGAAATGCCGTGAAGTGGAATTCGGGTAGTTAGCACGGCAACCCCTTCCGGCCGGTACCGGTTAAATTCCGCCTCGGTCGAACTGCCCGGAGAGGGCGTGATTAATCCAATCCTTCCCCTCCATCCATCAACGTAAACCATGGTGCGTCCTCCTTTTTGGTAAGATCCTGAGTGGCTGACGGGTGAAGTTCATTGCTTCCTTTGTTGCATCTGGGCCTCACCTCCTGCCCCGCAGACGCTGAGAATCGGGGTCCTTCCTCCCTAGGATTGCCACACACAATCTTTGGTATTTATTTCCATAGACAGTTTTCACCGACACAACCTGCAAGTGCCAAAAGAGTATCTTGGGGCAACTAGCCACAATTGCTGATAGGTTATCAGCTTCATATTACATCTTCCTTTGTATGGCTCTCGCCGCATACGTAAGAGAGGCATTGCCGGATCATCAATTATACGATCGATTTATTCTGCAGCCACGGGGTTACATAGTTCCCCCAAACCGCTCACGACGATCCGGATCCGGTCGCCTGGCTCAAGAAACACACCACGGGACATCCCACAACCGGCAGGTGTCCCCGTTGCTATTATGTCACCCGGATTCAGGGTCACACGACTGCTGAGATAGGCGATCTGTTCATTAAATTTAAAGATCATTTGCCTGCTGTTTGAATTCTGCTTCAATTCATCATTGACCCACAGCTTGATATCCATATTGTCTGGGTCGGCTATCGCATCCGACG
>JAQYWF010000220.1 GCA_030145105.1 Desulfosarcina sp. | reverse complement strand
GTAGACGAGCTCGAAGTCACGTTGGTATAGGTCGACGCTGAGGGGGTCGAGGTGGTTGCGTCGGGCATTCTACCGGGTCAGCAGGCCGCGGAGTTTGAGCTCGATGGCCTGGACCTTGTGGCTTGTGGTCGGTCCCCAAGAGCGGGGATACCCCACCGGAGACCCGCTTCCCCTGCCAGCCGACCTGACTGTCAAAATTATCCCGCCTTGACGATCCGCTTTTTTATTCAGCCATTTTCGGTGTCCGGTGGATGGAAAAAAAATAGTCGAGTAGCCTGTCCATTTCAAGGTTCAGTACCCTAAATCGATTGGGTTGGGATTGCATGTCGGTTGCGGTCTGAACATAAGGCGCCTTCACCAATTCATGCCGACAATGCTGAATCAGTGTGCTGACCGATTCCGGTGTGGTCTCCAGGTGGTATTGGAGGCCGACAATGCGTTGCCCCATGGCAAAGGCCTGGTTTTCGCAGACCCGGCTGCGGGCCAGATGCACGCCACCGCCGGGGAGGTCGAAGGTTTCGCCATGCCAGTGGAAGACCTCCGCCTTGTCCGCCAACGCATGCCCGACCGCCGCTTCTTCGGCGGCCCATGTTTTCTCAACCGCAAACCAACCGATCTCCTGATGATCGGCGGGGTAAACCCGAGCACCGGCAACACTGGCAACCAGCTGTGCACCCAGGCAGATGCCGAGGACCATTTTGCCCGCTTGGATGACCTGATTGATCAACCGCTTTTCGCCGACCAACCAGGGATGCAAAACCTCATCGTTCACACTCATGGGGCCGCCCATGATGACCAGCATGTCGAGGTTGGCAACAGGCGGCAGGGCCTCATCGGCGAACATCCGTGAACCGGTCACCGGGCAGCCGTTTTGCGCCGCCCAGCCGGCAATGCTTCCCAAGCCCTCGAATGCCACATGCTGCAACCAGTGAATTTTCATGTTTCACTCCCCAATGACGCGCGTGTTCATTACTGGATTGACCTTGTGGGTCCCAGGCAAACATGATAACGGGTCCGGTCGATTCGTCAACGAATTTCACTGGCATGACACCCATCGATTAGCAAGGCATCAATATGACGACTATTTTATTAATGTACATTATAGTCGGCGCCGTGGCCGGCATCCTGGCGGGCCTTCTGGGAATAGGTGGCGGAATAGTGATTGTGCCTATGCTGGTGTTCTGTTTTGTCCGGCAGGGGATCCCTGATGCCATAATCATGCACCTGGCGCTGGGCACATCGTTAGCCAGCATCATGTTTACCGCCGTGGCCAGCTTCTGGGCTCACCACAAGCGCGGTGCGGTGCACTGGGAGGTGGTGCGCAAGATCGTATTCGGCATTTTCACCGGCACGTTTGCCGGCAGCTTCATCGCCGCCCAGGTCTCCACCCTTTTCCTCAAAGGGTTCTTTGTCGTTTTCCTATACTTTGTTGCCGTTCAGATGTTGACCAACAAGAAACCCAAACCCACGCGGCAGATACCCGGCCATGCAGTCATGTTCGGCGTCGGCAGCGTGATCGGTGTCGTATCCAGCCTGGTGGGAATTGGGGGCGGCAATCTTTCGGTCCCTTTCATGGTCTGGTGCAATATGGCTTTTCACCACGCCATCGGCACCTCTGCGGCCATCGGCTTTCCCATTGCCATTGCCGGCACCATAGGTTACCTGGTCAACGGCCTGGGAGTTCAAAACTTACCTGATTTTTCAATCGGATATATCTATCTGCCGGCACTTTTCGGAATCGTGGTCACCAGTGTACTGGCGGCCCCCCTGGGTGTGCGCCTGGCCCACAGCCTGCCCGTGAACCGACTCAAACGAATCTTTGCCGTCCTGCTGCTGGTGGTGGGCACCCGCATGCTTCTCAAAATTCTGTGATTGCTTAGCATCGTATGCGTAAAACCGAAAATCTGCCCATATATCTGCATGGATCAACCTCCAGACTCCGAAATATTCTTGACAAAAAAACCGTTCCCGCATAATTACTTCTACTTGGTATTTTAATTCCCTCCAGGCTATTCATCTGTGTATACAGATTGCGAAAATCACATTATTGAAAGGAGAAAGAACACATGTCCAATCTTATTCCCCCGCATGGTGGCAAAGGCCTCACTGTCTGTCTGCTTGAAGGCGCTGAAAAGGAAGCCGAACTGAAAAAAGCCGCCGGCCTCAAACAGATCGAGATTTCCCCCCGCGTCAAGGGTGACCTGATCATGCTCGGCATCGGCGGCTTCAGCCCCCTGACCGGATTCATGACCAAAGCGGACTGGAAAGGCGTTTGTGACAACTTCCTGACCGCAGACGGCACTTTCTGGCCGGTACCGGTGTGCCTGGACGTGACCAAGGATGACGCCGATGCCATCGCCGTCGGCGACGAAGTGGCCCTGTACGATCCCGAGGGCAAAGAGATCATGGCCACCATGAAGGTCGCCGAAAAATTCGAGCTGACTGACGCCGATAAAAAATGGGAATGCGAAAAAGTCTACATGGGCGAAGGCACCCCGACGGCTGAAGATTTCTGGAAGATCGCCGAAGAGGATCACCCCGGCGTCCAGATGGTCATGGACCAGAAGGCCTTCAACTTGGCCGGCCCGGTCAAGGTGCTCAGCGAAGGCGACTACCCCGCCAAGTACGCCGGTGTTTACCATCGTCCGGCAGAATCCCGCAAACTGTTCGACGATCGGGGATGGAGCGAAGTGGCCGCCCTGCAGCTGCGCAACCCCATGCACCGTTCCCACGAATACCTGTGCAAGATCGCTGTTGAAGTGTGTGATGGCGTTTACATTCATTCCCTCGTCGGCAATCTGAAACCCGGCGACATTCCTGCAGAGGTTCGCGTTGACTGTATCGATGCCCTGGTAAAGGGTTACTTCGTCGAGCAAAATGTCATCCAGGGCGGCTACCCGTTGGATATGCGCTACGCCGGTCCCCGTGAAGGCCTGTTGCACGCCGCATTCCGCCAGAACTATGGCTGCTCAAAGATGATCATCGGCCGCGACCATGCCGGTGTCGGCGACTTCTACGGCATGTTTGAAGCCCAGACCATCTTCGACAAGATCCCGACCCCGGAAGGTGGCAAAGGCCTGCTCTGCCAGCCCCTGAAAATCGACTGGACCTTCTATTGCTACAAGTGCGACGGCATGGCTTCCCTGAGAACCTGCCCCCACGGCAAGGAAGACCGCGTGTTGCTCTCCGGCACCATGCTGCGCAAGATGCTCTCCGAAGGCGGTGATTTGCCTGATCACTTCGGCCGCGACGAAGTTGTCGCCATCCTGCGTAAATACTACGAAGGCGTCACCGATAAGGTGGAAATCAAGACCCACAAGGCCGCTACCGGCAACTAGTTTTCCGGCAACGGTTTACACGATTGAAAAGGGACGCGCTCCGGCGCGTCCCTTTTTTTGTCCCCCTGCCGTTCAATTGCCCCATAACTTGCCTGCTGCAACACAACAAGCCTGTTCATCCATCGGTTTGTTGTGACAAGCCTTCGCGTTGATAACGCCATCGGTGAGCTTGGCTTTGAGCTGCCGGGTGACCCGCCTCAATCGCGAAATTCACGGATCTATTCCTGCAAGGCGGTTGAGCGCCGTTAGCCCCTTCGCGCCCGCCGCTTAACCGACGAACGGAAAAATCAACTATTGACTTTGGCCACCCAACGAGGTAGCCAATATAATACTTTATTTTAAATAAATTATTATATTTTAAATAACTCGCAATTATTTCATGCAAATATATCTTAAATAATGATGAAATTCAAAAAAGCCACCTACCACGTTCAGATTGCTGACATGCTCAGGGACATGATCATGACCGGCAAACTCAAGGAAGGGGACAAGGTCAACGAAGGCAAGCTATGCGAAACCATGGGTATCAGCAAAACACCCATGCGCGAGGCCATTCGGGTCCTGAGCGTCGAGGGTCTGATCCGACTGGTTCCCAACCGCGGTGCTTTTGTGACCAAGCCGGAGTTTGAAGAAATTACCGAAATGTTCGATGTGATGAGCTTGCTGGAAGGGTTCTGCGCCCGTGAGGCTTGCCAAAAGATGACATCCAAGAATTTTGCCCGCCTTGAAAAGCTGCACGCCAAACTCGAAGAAAATTTCGAGCGGCATGATCAGGAAGCGTATATCCGTACCAACAACCAGTACCATTCGGTCGTGCAGGAAGTTGCCGGCAACCGCACTCTCAATCAGATTGTCAACGGTCTTCGCAAAAAGATATTGCTGTATCGGTTCCAATCCCTGAATCTTCCGCAAAGGTTCGCATCTTCGATTCGCGAACACCGTGATCTGTTGGAAGCGTTTCGACAGCGCAACCATTCGAAAGCCGAGACCCTGATGCAAGCACACTTGCAAAACCAATCCCAGGCACTGGGGACATTGGTCGAACAGTCAAAAAAACAGTCCTGAAGATCCGTGCCCTGTCCGGATTTGATCGCCGCTGCCATATTTAAACCAACCAACAACCATCAGGAAAAGGGGGGTAACATGCAGGCGAAGAGAAATGTTCTATGGCTGTTTTTGATCGTGATCGCTGCCGTTTTTATTCTTTCTCCGGGGATTGCCGGTGCACGTTCGATGACACTGAAGGTCTCGCACCAGTTTGCCGCCGGCGACGTTCGCGACCAAATGGCGCGGGTGTTCGGCGACATGGTCACCGAGAAAACCAACGGTGAAATCAAGTTTCGCTACTACCCGGCCAAATCGTTGTATAAACCGAAAGAACAGTGGGACGCCCTGCGCAAGGGGGCCCTGGACATGTCGGTATTTCCTTTGGACTATGCCTCCGGCAAGGTACCGCAGCTTTCCATCACGCTCATGCCGTGCGCGGTCACCAGCGTCACGCAGGGCATGACTTGGCGCAACAAACCCATAGGCAAAAAAGTGGAAGCGCTGATGGAGGATAACGGTGTTAAAAACCTGGTCTGGGCCTGGTTCGACGGCGGGGTCGGCAGTAAAACCCGGCAGATCGTCCTGCCGGCAGATGTCAAAGGCACAAAGTTGAGAGCTGCCGGGAAAAAGTTTGAATTCATGCTGCGCGAGGCCGGGGCGTCGATTACGAGCATGCCGTCATCGGAGACGTACCATGCGCTGTCCACCGGCGTGCTGGACACCATGCTGACATCATCGGCATCTTTCGTCTCCTACCGGCTATACGAGGTGCTGAGCTACATCAACGCGCCGCGTGACTATTCGATCTGGTACATGGCCGAGAATCTGATCCTTTCCAAAACCACCTGGGAACGCCTGACGCCTGAGCAGCAGAAGATCTTCATGGAGGTGGCCGAGGAGATGAATGCCAACTGGGTCGTCCCCAACTTCAAATCCCTGGTCGACAAGCTGATTGCCGAGTACACCAAAGCCGGCGTCAAGATTCATTACATGACCAAGGCGGAATTCGACCAGTGGCTCGCTTTTGCCCAGCAGACCGCTTGGCCGGAGTATGCGAAAACCGTGGAAGGCGGGCAAGAATATCTCGACCTGGCGCTGGATGCAATGAAATAAGGCACGGTTTACAGCGCGACGCTGACGTGCTTCCGCTATCCCCCGTCAAGGAATGCGGAACGGGCGCCAAAAGGATCGATCCGGGCATTCCACACGCCGCATCGCATGCAGGACACGAAATGCCCGCTCGATTCTGACCGCCTCGCATCAGGCTGGCGGTTGGATCGGTGCCGTTTGGGGTACGCGCATTCTACCGTGTTGTCTTTGCGCAATTAACGCTTCAACCTCCGGGTGAAAACCATGAAAACAGCATACCAGATCTTCGTCCGCATCACCGACGGACTGACCGTCATCACCGGCTGGGTGGCCGCCTTGTGCCTGGTGGCAGCGGCCCTGATCGTCACCGAGGCGGTAATCGTCCGTAAGTTGCTGGGAATTTCCACCATCTGGCAGATCGAGGCATCGGTGTTCTTGCTGATCTTCACAGTCTTTGTGGGCGCCCCGTTCGTTCAGAAGAATGAACACCACCTGAATGTGGATCTGGTGATCATACACCTGTCGCCCCGCACCCGTGAGCTCACCCTAATCGTTGTTTCCATCATGTCGTGCATCCTGACCGCTATCCTGGCCTGGTATGCATGGCCCATGTGGTGGGAGACGGTCATCAATAATGAGCACTCCGAATCGCTGTGGGGGCCGCCTCTCTGGATTCCATTCCTGTTTCTGCCAATGGGCATGACCATTCTGTTCATGCAATATATCGTTTTCATCGGACGAAAAATCGAGCGGCTGCGCAAAGGCGACATCGCAGAGAATGTGCTGCCATCGGAACTTGCCGATGTGAAGATGAAGGATGAAACCGCCCCGTCAAAATGACTTGCGATCCTTTGAACTGAAAGGCAAGGTATGAACGAATACGTACTGGCCATCCTCCTGTTTGGAAGCGCATTTGGCCTGCTCGTCTCTGGGATTCCCATCTGGGCCGGTTTGGCGGGCATATCGGTCATTTTTATTCTGAGTTTCTCTCCCCACCTGATGCCGACCCTGCCCTACGTGCTCCACGGCAGCATGGACAGCTTTGCGCTTCTGGCCATCCCGCTTTTTATTCTGCTGAGTGCACCTATTGCCGCCTCCCACGCCAGCAAGGACCTGTACGAAACCCTTCACAAATGGCTCCACAAGATCCCGGGAGGCCTCGGTATTGCCAATATGGTCGGATGCGGTATTTTCGCAGCCCTCTGCGGGTCGAGCCCCGCGACGGCCGCGGCAATCGGCGGCATCGGCATTCCGGAGATGCGGCGGCGGGGGTACTCGGCGGCGCTGGCCACCGGGCTAATTGCCCATGCCGGAACATTCGGTATTTTAATCCCGCCGAGCGTAACCATGATCCTCTACGGGGTTGCCACCGAGACATCCATCGGCAAATGCTTTATCGCCGGCGTGATTCCTGGTATTTTGCTTGTGGTGCTCAGCTGCGCATGGCTGGGCATCGTGTTTTTTTACCGCAAGATCGTGCCTGCCAGCCCCGGCTCGACTTATTTTCTGGAAACCGAAGCGGTTGACGAACAATTCTCCTGGGCCGAACGGTTTTTCTCCCTTTTCAAGGTCCTGCCGTTTGTGTTGATCATCGTCGGCATCATGGGGTCGCTGTACGGGGGATGGGCCACTCCGAGTGAAGCCGGCGGCCTGGGTGCAGTGCTGTCCCTGTTTTTCGTGATGACCATTTACAGGATCTGGCGCCCGAAACAACTCTGGCCGATATTTATCAAGGCGCTGAACGAAAGCAGCATGATCTTGATGATCATGGCCGCAGCCCTGGTGTTTGCGTGGGTTTCTTCGGATCTATATGCCACCCAAGCCCTGGGTGAGCTGATATTGAAGCTGCCCCTGGGCAAGTGGGGGATCATCATGGTGATCAATATCCTGCTGCTCATCCTGGGCTGTTTCATTCCGCCGGCGGCCGTCATCTTGATGGTGGCGCCTCTGCTGCTGCCGATCATCCAGGGACTCGGATTCGACCCCATCTGGTTTGCCGTTATCATGACTGTCAATCTGGAAATCGGTCTGGTCACCCCCCCGGTGGGGTTGAACCTGTATGTCGTTAAAAATATCGCCCCAGACGTACCCATGTCCCAAGTGCTGCTGGGGGTGACCCCGTTTGTAATCATCGACCTGCTGGTGATCGTCCTGTTGTGCATCTGGCCGGAACTGGCCATTTGGCTACCGAACAAAATGATCGGATAATCAACGTCGGAAAACGCTCCCGGCAAACTGGGCGGGAACGCCCAGCATTTGACGAGAAACAAAAAAAAATATGACCGCTGCGGAACAGCCCGGATAGGATTGCAATCCGGGCACAGGTCGCGAACTATTTTTGCTGAGGGCTCAACTATGAAAGCAACTTCCATAAACCGCTGGCTGGAAACCGTGGCTGCCAAACAAGGCCCCAAAACAGCCATCACGTTTTTGCGCGACGGCCGGGCCGAAACCGAAATGACCTACGCGCAGTTGCAGCGCGACGTGAACCGTTTGGCCAACACCCTTCTGGATCTCGGTGTCCAGAAAGGTGACAGGGTCGTTCTCTTCATCCCCAAGTCGCTGATCGCCGTGGTGGCCCATTTCGCCATCCAGGCCATCGGCGCGATGGCCGTGCCCCTGAATCCCGGATTTAAAAAAAATGAGATGACCTATCTGCTCGAGGATACCGATGCCAGTTTAATCATTGTCGAACCGGAAAGAAAGGCGCTTGTAAGCGAAATCGCCCCCGACGCGCAGTTGTTGGAGATATCGATCGCACAACCCTATCAGGACATCGATTTTTTCAGCTCGGCAGCGCAAACCGTGCCGGCAGTCGACATCGTTCCGGACGATCCGGCCCTGGTGATCTACACCTCCGGAACCACCGGTAACCCAAAAGGCGCGGTGTTGACCCACAGGAATTTGGTTTGCGACGCCCACAACATCATCGACACCTGGGAGATGACCGCCGGTGATGTGCTGTGTCACGCGCTGCCCCTGTTCCATGTGCATGGGTTGTGTTTTGCGTTGCATACGGCCCTGCTCAGCGGCGCCCATGTGCACATGCTCG
>JAQYWF010000134.1 GCA_030145105.1 Desulfosarcina sp. | reverse complement strand
CCCATCCACCCCCGGCCCTGTCCACTTTTGGATGGCTGTGTTATCCTTGTATTCAGGGAGGTTATACACCTTGTGAGTCAGCGGGGGCAAGCCCGGAGCGGGCCATTGTCGGGGGGGGGGGGTACAGCGGCACCGCCGCCGCATCCTATAGGTTGGACGAATATGATGCCTCCCGATCGATCAATACCGGTCAGCTTATAATAATCGGGCCATTTTTTGGGCGACTGTCCTGAACGCGTCTGCGACCGGCGAGTCTTTGTGCTGTTGTTGATAGGAAACCCCAGCGTCTCCGCATTCAACCATTTTCTGGTCGAAGGGAATTTTTCCAAGAAAAGGGATGTCGGTGGCGGCAGCGGTTTTTTCCCCTCCGCCGGAGCCGAAAAGATCGATGGCCGCCTGGCAGTGGGGGCAGACGAACCCGCTCATGTTTTCAATAAGCCCGTAGATCTCCATCTTGACCGTTTTGCAGAAGTTAATTGATTTCCTGACATCCGCCAAGGAGACTTCCTGAGGGGTGGTAACAATGATGGCCTTGGCATCGGGAATCGTCTGGGCCACGGTCAGCGGCTCATCGCCGGTTCCAGGAGGGGCGTCAATGAGCAGAAAATCTAAGTCCCCCCACGCCACATCTCCGATAAACTGCTGGATGGCAGAGTATTTGACCGGACCACGCCAGATGATTGCCTCATCTTTGGTTGGTGTCAGCGACTCGATGGAGACGGCGCTCAGGTTCTTCGAATAACGCATGGGATTAAGTTTCTGGTTGGCGCCCATGTCAAGCATTCCGGAAAGTCCCAGCATTCGGGGAACATCGGGGCCATGAAGATCGACATCCATGATTCCCACCTGGTGGCCCATGCTCGCCAGGGTCAGCGAAAGATTCACAGCGGTGCTGGTTTTTCCGACACCGCCCTTGCCGCTCATGACAATAAACTTGTGTTTAACTCGATCCAGCGTACGCTTGACTTCTGCATCTCTATTGGCCTGAGGATTGGCCTGCTGACCGGCTGTATCCATGCTGCTTTGAATTTGTACCATTTATTATCTCCAGATCAGAAGAGACCGCCAGGACGGCTCCCGGCAACAGCACCTGGTGGGTGTTTTCGGAAAACGGCACTGTCGAAAGTGTCAAAAAACCGGTTCGATCGACTACTGGCTCAGAAAACGGTGAAAGTCATCCTGCCCGCAATCGGGACATCCTTCCGGCCGGCCGGTGCCCAGTGGCTCATCCCACTGATGTTGACATTTCCGGCATGAAAACCGGCGCTTCTCTTCAACCATTTTGTAGTTTCCACCATCGACTTTGATGGCTTTACCATTAATCAGCGCATCGGCCACCGTCTGCCTCGCCTTGTGGAGGATTCGGCCGAATGTCGCCCTTGAAACCCCCATGCACTGCCCGGAATCTTCGTGGGACAACCCATCCAAATCGGCAAGCCTGAGCGCTTCCCGCTCATCCACAGTAATGCACACCTCTGCAAGGTCAAGCATGGGGATGCCCCTTGGCTTGAAAAAGCTGATTTCTGAATTGAATGCCACGAGTCGGTCTTTTCTGGGTCTTCCCATGAACCCTCCATTAAAGATTATACTCGGTTACAAGCTGTTGTTCTCACCAGCCCTCGTACTCAAGCCGATTTTCCCTGGCGACAGGGAACATAATGACGCCAACGCGAAGAAGGCAAAATAGGGTGTCAATGTTCTACCAGGTGGATGCGGTCGGCCCCGTCGAGCGAGCGATGTCAGCGTGGACGATTGGGCCCTACGTTTGAGTCAGGGATTTCCGGTGGTTCTATTTTCGGGTTGACCTGGGTGAAATACTCACGTGAATCTTTCACGAAAAGCCAATACGTGCCCACGATCGTACACAACACCACCGTCACGCAAAGAATGGTTGAAATTTTATTATGGGGCGTGACAAAAAAATAAATGAAATCATTGAGTACGATAAAAATATTTCCCACCACAACCAACGCTCTGGCCCATTTTTTAATCAATACATGCAGAAAACATAAACAAAGGCTGACCACCGCCATTTTCTTGATGTCGGTATACGAGCCATCCACCGCCGATTCGGCCCAGAATAGCGAATAGATAAAGATCGGGTGACAGACCCAGGCCACAACCAGAAAGGCGAAGCTTTTTTTGAAGCTGGCGGGGGATTGACTGAAACGGGCAACGTAATCATTCATTAGCGGCTTTGTTTCTCCATCGGGTTAATATCGCTGAGTGACATTTAGTGGATCCTGTTTTGAACTCTCCCCGCGGTAAGCCGCGGGGAGGGTTCACCGTAAGGATAAAAAATCGATTTTCAGTTGGCTCACCTCCCCCGCCGCAAGCGGCGGGAGATGCGCTCGCTATCGCGGTTCAATCGCCGGGTGAACTCACCGTGAGTGTCTGGCCCACATGGAGCACCGTCTTTTCAGGCAATTTATTGATGGATCTCAGTTTTTTTATCGACAGGTTATACCGCCGGCTAATACTATAAAGGGTATCACCGGCAGCCACTGTATGGGTCTTCACCGTCGTCGCCTGCTTTACCGGCGGTGTCTTGACCGGAGCAGCCGGGGGTGCAGACACCTTTTTAAGCTTGCCGACCTTCTTCAGGGTGTCGTCGGTTTTCTTTTGCAGGGCGTCCAGGCTCATCGCCAGGTGGTCCATTCTCAGGGACATGGAGGCTTCCGATCGATCAAACCGGGTTTTAAAGGTTTCAAACGACTTGGCCTGCTCCCAGATGCGGGTTACTTTTTCATCTACGCCATCGAATTTTTCCAGGCGCTGTTCCAATAATTCGATTCTCTGTTCCAGAGCGCTGATGTTTGCCTGGTCGCTGGGGTCGTTGATGTTTGAAAAAAGAAGCATGACCAGCAGTAGGACGCCGACGACACCAGCGATGCCTATCCCCCAATACAGATATCGGACCGGATTGTCCGAGAGAATGGTAGCCTTCCTCTTGCCCTTTTCTTTAAAAGAAGCGTAGCCGTCATCTTCGTAATAGGGATCACTTTTTTCTGGTTTTGCAGCTTCACCGTCACCCGTATCTTTCCACTTCATTGCCGTGCCTCCACAGCTTCCGTTGACCTGATTGTGAGGGTTTAAGAAATGCCCAATGAATTTACCTCTCTATAAACCAAAAGGGTAATGGACATCAACCCCAATTCCATTGTTTTTGGCTGGCCGGAACCAATGTCCCGAACATACAGGTAACCGTCATGGCACCTGTAACGTCCCGGAAAGCGGACCGTGTCCGTATTGACCTGTCCATGCATTTCAACTATGGTTGATCTATCTTTTTCTTCTAATCCGCAGGAAATGACCATGGCTGACCACTCACACCGTTTTGTCGAAGAATTCGATGGATTTATCGGATTCGGACTCAACCCTGAATCCGACATGGACACCGTGACCTATTATCTCCAGAAATTCTCGGATGACCAATTGATGACGTTGCTCAGAACGCGGCTGACGGACGAAGACCGTCAGGCCATCTTTGATTTGCTTTCAGGCTTGTTGCGAAAGCACCTCACGGAGCCTGAATACCACCGCTATTTTTTAAAAGACAACCATAACCCTTGACCCCACGGAAACAACATGCTCACCGACAGGCAACTGAAACGCTACGCCGACGTATTGCTGTGGGGACTGACGACCGCACGCAGCAAACCATTTAAAAAAGGCGATGTGGTACTGGTTCGTTTTAACCTGGACGCGATTCGTCTAGCGGAAATCCTTGAAAGCAGGATCCTCGAACTGGGATTGAACCCGGTGCGCCGCATGAACCCGACCCCTGAGATGGAAAAGAATTTCTTTGGTCTGGCCAACCGCCGGCAGCTGATCTTCGACCCGCCCGGGGAAGCGGAGCTTTACCGGAATCTCAATGGTTCCATTTTCCTCCACGCCCCGGCGTCGATTACCCACTTGAGCACCATCGATCCGAAAAAGATCAGTCGCTTCACCCTTTCTAAAAAATTCTTGCGGGACATCCTTGAAGAACGCGAACAGGCCGGACGTTTCAGTTGGACCCTGTGCATGCTTCCAACCGCTGAACTGGCCCACCACGCCGGTCTGGCCGGTGAAGACTATGCAAAACAAATCGTCAAGGCTTGTTTTCTAAACCGACGCGATCCGGTGAAACAATGGAAAGCAGTATATAAAAATGCTGCGGCAATAAAACGCTGGATCAACAGCATGGCGGTCAAATACTACCATATCGAGTCTGCCAGCGTTGACCTAAAGATCACGCCGGGTGAACAGCGACGCTGGATCGGCATCTCAGGCCACAACATCCCCAGCTTCGAGCTGTTTGTCTCACCGGATTGGCGGGGAACCAGCGGGGTGTATTATGCCGATCAGCCCTCCTACCGCAGCGGGAACCTGGTCAAGGGAGTGAAGCTGACCTTTAAAAAGGGGTCGACCGTGTCCGTTGATGCCCAATCCGGCAGCGACTTCGTAAAAAAGAAGCTGAAAATGGACCGCGGCGCGTCCAGGCTCGGCGAATTCTCACTGACCGACAAGCGGTTTTCAAAAATCGACCGGTTTATGGCCAATACCCTGTTCGATGAAAATTTCGGAGGCCGCTGGGGAAACTGTCACGTGGCACTGGGTGCCAGCTATGCCGACACCTACAGCGGGAATGTGCAATCGCTCACCAAAGAAAAAAAGGCCCGCTTGGGATTCAATGATTCGGCGCTTCACTGGGACTTGGTCAATACCGAAAAGAAGCGGGTGGTGGCCCACCTGACCGACGGCGGCCGGGCGACCATCTATGAAAATGGATGTTTCAAGTATTAGACTTTGTATTTACCGAAATCCTCGGGCGAAAGTTTTTCAAGATATTTGGCCCACTTTTTCCCCTCTTCGCTGTCGTCCAGGACCTCTCCGGTCGCCTTGCCGCCTTGCGATTTTTCGATTACCCGCTCATCCACGAAGATGGGCGCATGAAAACGCAGGGCCAGGGCAATGGCATCACTGGGCCGGGCATCCATGGTAAATGACTGCTCCTCCGAAGCAAAGTGGATCTCTGCGTAAAACGTATTTTCCTTCAGGTCGCAAATGTCGATCCGGTTGATGTGGACATTGAGCACCTGTGTCAGATTCTTAAACAGATCATGGGTCATGGGTCGGTCAAATTGAATATCCTGAAGGGCCGACGCGATGGAGGTCGCTTCGAGCAACCCGATCCAAATGGGCAGGGTTTTATCCCCCTCTTCGGTTTTCAAAAGGATAATAGGAGTGTTTGACGCAGGATCCATGGCCAGACCCGCAATGTTTACCTTATGCAGCAATGGTCGTCTCTCCTTTTTCCGGCGCGGTGTGCTTGGGTCCGCGAATCAGCCGCCCCCACAGCGAGTGTGCGTGTGCTCTCTCTATCATTATATCCGCAAAGGTCCCTGTCAACAGTTCTTTCTTGGCCAACAGGTCGTCGGGCAGGTCAAAATGGATGATGTGGTTGGATGAGGCTCGGCCGGACCATCGGACGGGTGGGGATGCACTGTCGATGTCATCGGATTTGAGCCCCCTGCTGGGACCCTCCACCAGAATTTTAAGGGTCCGGCCAACGATGGACTGGTGCTTCTCCAGCGTGATTTTTTCCTGAAGATTCAGAAGCGCCTGAAGTCGCTCCTTTTTAATCGATTCGGCGACCTTGCCGGAAAAGGCGGTGGCCGGGGCACTGGGCCGATCCGAGTACATGAATGCGAAGAGCCCGTCGTACCTGACGGTTTCGATCAGATCCAACGTGGCTTGAAATTGACGATCGGTTTCACCGGGAAACCCCACGATAAAATCAGAGGTAATGGCGATGTCGGGGCATGCCGCCCTTAGCCCGGCGATCTTCTCGAGGTAGGTGTTACGGGTATATTTGCGATTCATGCGTTTTAATATGCCATCATCACCTGATTGCACCGGTAGATGGATGTGGTGGCACAGTTTTTCAAGACGGCCAAACGTGCGGATCAGATCATCGGAAAGGTCTTTGGGATGGGAGGTGGTGAACCGTATCCGGTTCAACCCGCCGACATCGTCCACCCGCGCCAGCAATTCGGCAAAGCTGCAAAGCCCCTCTTTGTTCCCGTAGCTGTTGACATTCTGACCCAGCAGGGTAACCTCCCGGACACCCTGCTCCACTCGCATCCGAATCTCTTCAATGATCCGGTCCGGATGACGGCTGGCCTCCCGCCCGCGGACATGCGGCACCACACAATACGTGCAGTAGTTGTCGCACCCGCGCATGATGGTGACAAAAGCCGACACCTGGCCGTCTGATGCAAGACCGACCACCGGGCCATCCGCGTCGATGGTCTCCGACAGCCGCACATCCACGATGCGGCAACGGGAAGCTTCGATGCGACGAACCATCTCTGGCAAGCGAAAAATCGCATGCGTCCCGAAAACCAGGTCCACATGAGGCATGCGTTTTAAAATGGTTTCACCTTCTTGCTGGGCCACGCAACCGCCTACGGCCACAATCAGGGACGGGTTGGCGGTTTTGATTTTGGCCAGGCGCCCGAGAAAACTGAAGGCCTTTTGCTCCGCTTTTTCACGGATGGTGCAGGTGTTGACGATAACCATGTCCGCCGATTCGATCGCATCGGTCCCGGTATATCCCAAAGGCGCAAGCACACCGGCAATCTGATTGGCGTCGTATACATTCATCTGGCAACCGATGGTGCTGATATGGAGCAATTTTGACTTCATAAAAAGCATCGATCCCTTCTGTTCAACGGTGACTTATCCGCTTTCACCGGCCGGCCATCTGGATTGATCATCCGCTGCGCTGTCCATTATGTCGTCGTCAACCGGAACCACCCCCGCCTCGCCGCCAAGGCCGGTCATGATTCCGTCCACTATCGTTTCACAGCCCGGCGCGATGATAACCTGCACCAAGGCCTGTCGAGCGTCCAGGGTGGACATAACGGCCATATTGTCATAGGCCTCAAGAATAAATTTGACAAAGCTGATCTGGCGCCGGTCTAACCGGTATACGCGTCTGGTTGTTTCCACTGTCACCTATCACCTGACCGTTGTTGTTGACAACCCGAAGCCGGCAGAAGTGCCGTGAGCGGGGTCACGGTGTTTCTGCCTTGTTTGGATACGGAGAATAAGATATGCCCCATCTATGAAAAAACAATGGCAGACCATCAATCCGGACCCGGAAATGGTTCGCAGCTTGTCCCGTCAGGTTCAATGCAGCCCGCTTATCGCAAGGCTTCTGGCCAATCGGGGCATTCAATCCAAGATCCAGGCCAACCGGTTTCTTCATCCGTCGTTAAGCGATCTTACCCCGCCAATGGAACTGGCTGGTATTGACGATGCGATCCAGAGAATCCACAAGGCCCTGGAGGATGACGAGAAAATTCTCGTATTCGGTGATTACGATGCCGACGGCATCACGGCCACAGCGGCACTGGTCGGCTTTCTCAGGCACTGTGGTGCACGGGCCAGCTATTACATCCCCCACCGGATTGCCGATGGCTACGGTCTGGGGACCGATTTCATCAACAATCGGGCGATTCCGGCCGGCGTCGGCCTGATCATTACCGCAGACTGCGGCTCAGGCAGCAGTGACGCCGTCTCTTTAGCCCGGCAAGCCGGCATCCATACCATCGTCACCGACCATCATCCGGTTGCCGGAATTCCCGGCGATGCCGTCGCCGTGATCAACCCCACTCGGCCAGAATGCCGTGCCAATCTTGCTCACCTGGCTGGTGTGGGAGTGGCCTTTTACCTGATCATTGCCCTGAGAGCCCATTTGAGAAAAACAGGATTCTGGAAAAATCGCCGAGAACCCAATCTGAAACACCTTTGCGATTTAGTGGCGGTGGGAACCATCGCCGATGTCGCTCCACTGATCGGTGAAAACCGGGTCCTGGCCACCGCCGGCCTTCGACAGATCAATCAGGCCGCTCGGCCCGGCATTGCTGCACTGATGCGCATGAGCGGGTCGCCGGATACCCCGACGGATGCAGAAGCCATCGCATTCAGACTGGCCCCTCGTCTCAACGCGGCTGGCCGCCTGGTGCACGCCCGTATGGCCTGCGAGTTACTGCTCACCGACAACAGACAAAAAGCCAACAGCCTGGCCAAGGCCCTTTGCCGGCTGAACAAACGACGCCAATCCTTGGAGCAGGGCCTGCTGGAAACGATCCTGGAACATTTACCCCGAGAACCTGACCAGATGGCTCAACCGGCGCTGGTAATGGATGGCAATCGCTGGCACGAGGGGATTTTGGGGATTGTCGCCTCTCGCCTGGTCCGGCGGTACAATCGGCCCGCGGTTGTGATCAGCACCCGCAATGGCATGGGCAAAGGATCGGCCCGCAGCATCGACGGCATTGATCTTTCGGCAGTTTTGGAAGGATGTGCGAACCTCCTGGATCGATTCGGTGGACATCCCCTGGCGGCGGGACTGTCGCTTCCCACTGCCAACATCCCCGCATTCAGAAGCCGTTTGGAAACGATTGTGGGTCAAATGACAGCCGATCTTGACGTTGAACCGACACTGTCAATAGATGCCAACGTTCCGCTGGAGATGATCACGCCGGAACTGATGAACAGTCTGGACCGTCTCGAGCCATTCGGTCAGGGCAATCCTCACCCGCTTTTCATGGCCACCGGGGTGCGGGTACACGCAAGTAAAACCGTCGGAGATCGCCACCGCCAGATGGTTCTGGAAAGCGGGTCCGGAAATGGTGGGAGGCACCCAGCCATTCAATTCAATGTCACGGACGGGCCACTGGGGGTAGACCGGTTAAATAAAATCGCCTATCGACCTCAATGGAATTACTGGAACGGCAGAAAAAACCTCCAGCTCATCGTCGAAGCAACCGACCCGAAATCCTGATGCACGATTCATCCTAATGGTATAGGGGTAAACGCCTCTGGCCGTAAATCCTTCATATCGATTTTTTAATCGCCACTTTACTTTTTTGTCTTGCAATGGCCCGGAAATCTTTCCTATAAAGAGTCAGTCAGAAGGCATGTACCCATCCATCAACCACAGGTGACCATCCATGGCAAAAGTTTTCAGACCCAGTAACCGCGAGTCCAGTATTCTTTCCAGAATCGAATCTTCGAAAGAGCATGCCAGACGCGCAGCAATCAATTTCGTAAGGGATGACCCAACCCGGTTCGCCAATCCCATCGCCATGAAACTGGTGGAAGAGCACCTGGTGGAGACCACGAACAAAAATGCCCTGGAAGAACAGATTCTCAAGTGCTTGGATACGCTCTGCCATGCCGATGAATTTGATGTGGACTACCAGATCGCCCCTTTCAGGAATCTGGTCCAGCAGCCCAACGTGGTCAGCCTTTTTGTGACTGCCTTCGTCATCGAAAAGTTGATTAACCACAAATCGGTGGTGGACGTCTTCGGATCAGACGCAGACATCTACCTCTGCGTGCACAAGCAGGTTGCCAAGCTTCTTCCCTGAGCGAAACCATGGTCCCCAGTTTCCTCCCCCGGCTGGTCAACAGTCCTTTTGAAGATCCGGCTCTTTTCGTCCCCTTTCGTTATCAGCATCGTGCCATGCTCTTTGACCTGGGGGACATTGCGTCCCTGCCTGCCCGTGACATTCTCAAAATTACCCACATTTTTATTTCGCATACACACATGGATCATTTTGTGGGGTTCGACCGACTGCTGCGCATTTTCCTCGGCCGTGACAAGGACCTTTTCCTGTGGGGTCCGCAGGGGTTTCTGGCAAACCTGGAAGGGAAACTGGCTGGTTATTGCTGGAATCTGGTTGAAAACTACCAGAACCGATTCATTCTTCACGCCATCGAACTGCACCCGAACCGGGCCATCGTCAAATGCTACCCATGCCGTAATGGATTTACGGGCGATGTCACCATCCGGGAAATGCCCTTTGACGGTATCGCCCTCGCTGAGCCGGAGTTAACGGTCAAGGCGGTTCATCTCGACCATGGCATCCCCGTCTTGGGGTTTGCCCTGCACGAACGGTTTCACATCAACATCATGAAAAAGCCGATGGAAAGCCTGGAATTGGCTCCGGGCCCATGGCTGAAACGCTTCAAGGCCATGCTCTACAGGGGCGCTGACCCGCATACGCCGGTGGGCATTCCATCCCCCAACCATCCAGGTGCCGAATTGCGGTTTCCCTTAGGAGAACTGCGGTCTGCCATTGCGCGCATTACGCCGGGCCAAAGCCTATCATATGTAGCCGACGCCGCCGGAACCGCCGAGAATTTAAAAAAAATTCGAAATCTTGCAGCTGATGTGGACCAACTGTTCATCGAGGCGGCTTTTTCTCATGCACACCGGGACATCGCCAAACGAAAACGTCATCTTACCGCCCGTCAGGCAGGTGAACTCGCCCGTTCATGCCGGGTGAAGCAGTATCACCTGTTCCACTACTCTCCCCGCTACGCGGACTGTCCCGAAATCCTTGAAGCGGAAGCGGAAAATGCCTTCGGGGGGCAATCGATTTCAACGGATGAACCCTGAGCACGTTACAATCGTTGGAAGGTATTTTATGGGTTTGATTCGTTTTGCTGGTCTCCATTGAACCCTCCCCGCGGCAAGCCGCGGGGAATATTCTGCCTGTAACGGCAGTGCTGCGCAGCACCGGAAGGATATAAAAAGCGATTGCCAGTTCGCTCGATATCGCGGTTCATTCACCCCTTCACGATTCACCGATCTGCCGTGAACGATCCGGTGCCAACCGGCACGGGGGGTGCCATGGTTTCCTGAACCCGGTAGAAGGAATCCCGTCTTGCCGGAATAAAACCGGCCCGGCGAATGATCGTGACGACAGTGTCGACAGTGGCCTGGCGGTCGTGGCCGGCCTCTTTGTGGACATGTTCTTCCACCAGCACCCCGCCAAAGTCGTCCGCTCCGGCCAGAAGCCCCAATTGTCCGGCAGGAATGTTTTCCGAAAACCAGGATGACTGAATGTGGGAAAAATTGTCTAGCACCAGCCGGGCAACGGCTATGATTCGCACGTATCTGGCCGGGTGGGCGGGATGTCTCACCTGTTTAGACAGTGGTGTCTGGCCCGGTTTGAATGACCAGGGAATAAAACTGGTGAATCCCGAAGTCAGATCCTGAAGGTCGCGCAGCCGGAGGAGATGGTCGATGATATCGTCATCGGTTTCCACATGGCCGAACATCATGGTGGCGGTGGTCTTGAATCCGATGCGGTGCGCCTTTTCACAGACATCAAGCCACTGGCTGGTGGTGGCTTTACGCGGGGCGATGATCTTGCGAACCGCTTCGACAAGAATTTCGGCGCCCCCACCGGGTATGGTTCGAATACCGGCCTCCCACAACGCCTGCAGCACGTCGGACACGGAACATCTCTCCTGACCGGCCATGAAAACGATCTCCGCCGGGCTGAATGGATGGATGTGCACATGCGGACAGACACTGCGAATGGCCGCAATGTAGGCCTGCCAATCTTTCAGCCTGACTTTTGGATTGTGGCCGCCCTGGAGCAGCACCGTGGTTGCTCCTTTGGCGGCGGCGTTTTCCACTTTTTCTGCCACCTCCAGCGGGCTGAACAGATACGCATCT
>JAQYWF010000373.1 GCA_030145105.1 Desulfosarcina sp. | reverse complement strand
GTTCCGTGTAACTTCTGAAGTCCGGATCGCTCGAAGAAACTATGAAATCGAAACTCAGATCCTCTTGCGGGTCGAGAGCGTACATTTCCAGGGCTTCGACCCTGGCCTGATCATAAACTATCCGAATTCCGTCGCTGGTTTGTTGACACAACAAGCCAGCATTGGAAAAAAATGCCCGAGTCCTTTGTTTCGGATAGAAGGGACCGTCCGGCATATCTCTGAGAGCTATGGACAGAGGTTCAGCTTACCGGGTCGAGGCCTTAGAGTCAATAACTACAGGGGCCAGACGCAACGATGCGGCGAGAATATCCCAGAGGCTGCTGCGTGACGATGATTTTCATGTCAGGTTGGCAGAACAAAAGATGATCGGCAAGGGATGCGACAAGCCCATGGAGGTTTGCCTGGCCTTTGGCGCCGGGGCCTACTACTACGAAAAGAACGGCCTGGGGCGAGAAATCGATAAAAAAGAGGCCCTTGAACTCGTAAAAAAAGGCGTCGATGCCGGCCTGGTGCTTCAGCCGGGCAATCAGCAGAAGTCCATGAACATCTGCATGTGCTGCGGCTGCTGCTGCGGTATTCTCAAGAACCTGAAAACCATGGACAAGCCGGCCCAGCTGGTTCACACAAACTACTACGCCCAGGTGGACGAAGAGGCCTGCATCGCCTGCGAGGCCTGCGTGGATCGCTGCCAGATGGACGCCATCACCGTTGACGAGTCCGCACAAGTCAACCTGGACCGCTGTATTGGCTGCGGCCTGTGCGTCACCGACTGTCCCACCGACGCCATGTTGCTGAAACAAAAGGCTGAAGATAGCCATTATGTACCCCCGAGGAATGTCTTTGAAACCTATATGAACATCGCCCAGGAACGCGGACTGATGTAAGGAGACGGTCATGACCCGATGGCATAAAACCGGCTGTGTGTTGTGCGCCCAGAACTGCGGGCTGGAAGTCCAGGTGGCCGACAACCGTATGGTCAAGGTGCGGCCGGACAAGGCCAATCCCAGGAGCCGGGGCTATGCCTGCCGCAAAGGGCTCAGTGTGGCCCATCACCAGCACCACGCCGACCGGCTGACCCATCCGCTCAAACGCACGGCCTCAGGCTTCGAACGCATCTCCTGGGAACAGGCCATCGGTGAAATTTCCCAGAAACTCGGCCAAGTGGTTGAAGACCATGGCCCCCGATCCTATGCCTACATGGGCGGCGGCGGCCAGGGATGCCACTTCGAGGCGGCCTTCGGCCGCACACTGATGAAGCTGCTGGGATCCCAGTACCACTACAACGCCGTCGCCCAGGAACTCACCGGCTACTTCTGGGCCTGCGGCCGCCACACCGGCCGGCAAACCGATTTTCACATACCCGATGAGGCGCGCGCGGAGATGTTGCTGGCCGTGGGCTGGAACGGCATGGAGAGCCACCAGATGCCCCGGGCGCCCATAGTACTCAAGGACTTTTCCAACAACCCGGACAAGCTGCTGGTGGTGGTCGACCCCCGGCAGTCCAAAACAGCGGACCTCGCCGACATCCACCTGCCGGTTCGGCCGGGAACCGACGCCCTGATGGTGCGGGCCATGATCGCCATCATATTGGAAAACGGCTGGGAAGACCGGGCCTACATCGACACGCACACCACCGGTTTCAACCAAATACGCCCCTGGTTCGAGAACGTTTCCGTGGACGACGCGCTGGCCGTATGCGGCCTCGACGTCGAGCCGGTGGTCAACCTGTGCCGTGAACTGGGACAGCGCAGATGGTGCCTGCACACCGACCTGGGCGTCTACATGAACCGCCACAGCACCCTGACATCCTGTCTGTACAACCTGCTGCTGGCCGTGTGCGGGCGCCTGTGCGTGCCTGGCGGCAACGTCATCCCGGGCAAGTTCATTCCCATCGGTTCCCACACCGACGAGCGGGATCCCAAACAGTGGCGTACCGTGGCCACCGATTTTCCCATCCTCATGGGTTATTCGCCACCCAACGTGCTGCCCGAGGAGATTCTGAGCGACCACCCGGACCGCATCCGGTCCGTGATCGTCTGTGCCAGCAACCCCCTGCGTTCCTATGCGGACACGACCGCCTATGAAAAGGCGTTCAAACGCCTGGACCTGCTGGTCACCATCGAACTGGCCATGACCGAAACGGCCCGGCTGTCAGACTACATCCTGCCGGCGCGTTCCGGCTACGAGTCCTGGGACGGCACCTTCTTTACCTGGACCTGGCCGGAAATTTACTTCCAGATGCGTCGGCCCCTCATCGAACCCGAAGGCGAACCCCTTGAGTGCGGAGAAATCTTCACACGAATCGCCGACGCCATGGGGTTGATTCCCACGCTTCCCGAGGCCCTTTACCAGGTTGCCCAAAAGGATCGTTTCGCCTTTACAGTTGAGCTGATGACCCTGGCCCGGTCCTCCCCCCGCTTGATGAAAGCCATACCGTTTATCCTGTCCAAGACTCTCGGCCGGACCTTGGGATCCGGCAACCTGGCCGCCCTGTGGGGACTGCTTATCACCGCACCGGAAAGGTTGAGAAAAGACGCCCTGCGGGCCGGGTTCGCCATGGACGGCTTGGCGGAATCGATAGGCTCGGCTCCGGGCAAACTGCCGACCATTGTGAAGTCGATGGTCAGGAACCGCAGCCTGGTTCCCCTGGCCGGCCTGCATCCCCGCACCGGGTTCGGAGAAAAACTGTTCCAGGCCGTCATGGACCGCCCCGAGGGCCTGTGGCTGGGCAAATCGGATGCAGCGGCCAATATGTCCGCCATCCGGACGCCGAGCGGCAAGATTGACCTGCATATCCCTGAAATGAACGCATGGATGGCGGACCTCAGTCCCGATCGGGAAGCCGGTGCCCTGGCCCCCGATCCCGACTTTCCGCTGGTTCTCATGGCCGGCCGCCATGTCCGCACCAATGCCAATACCTTGATGCGCAATCCCGAATGGAACCAGGGGCGTCGGACCTGCACCCTGGCCATGCATGCCGATGACGCTGCGGCGCTGAAGCTTGCCGACGGCCAACAGGTGAAGGTTATCACCGCCGCCGGCCGGGAGACCATTGAACTGGAAGTCTCCTCGCGCGCCAGGGTCGGCCATGTGGTCATGCCCCATGGCTTCGGGCTCGAATACCAGGGCAGCGTTGCCGGCGCCAATGTGAACCGGCTGACCCAGAATACCCACCGGGACCCGCTGGCCGCCACACCGCTTCACCGGTATGTTCCATGTCGGGTGGAGGCGGCTTAGTGTCCATCCAGAACAGGCATCTTTCGGCCCAGGCCGGCGTTCTCGCTCTGTTGAAGTCCTCGACGTAGCGCTGCTACGCCTGCGGGTTCAACCTCACTCGGGCCTTGGCCTGAACCAAAATATACCCGTTCTGAACAGACACTGTTTCAAATGAAAGGCTCACTTTGAGAAGAATTACCTATAAAGGGGCAAAAAATGAAATTTCTGAAACGAATTTTCGGCATCTGTGAAACCCCCCTGCCTGAAGATCCGCAGGCATGGTCCATACAGAACGGATCCGTTCGAGTCGACCTGACCCGGATGCCGGAACTGGAAAACCCCGGCAGTGGTGTGCGCCTGGAGGGCCAGGGGCTCGACCCCCGGCTGCTGGTCTTGCATGGCGACGACGGACAATACCACGCCATCGCCAACCGCTGCACCCACATGGGCCGGCGCATCGACACCATTGCAGACAGCAACACCATCCAATGCTGCAGCGTCTCTAAATCGACCTTCACCTACGACGGCCAGCCGGTCGGCGGAGCGGCAAAAAAACCGGTGAAGGCCTATCCGGTGGCCCAGGATGGCGAGATGCTTACGATTTCGCTATCCAATTCGGGATGACCGTTTTTTCAACAACAACTGAACCTAAAGACCCCTCACCCGGCCCTCTCCCCTCGATGGGAGAGGGACAGGGTGAAGGGTCTTTTTTAAGGAGATCAAGATGACCAAAAAACATCTGTTTGACGCCAGCACCATAAACGGCATGCACCTGGCCAACCGATTCGTCCGATCCGCCACCTGGGAAGGCATGGCCACCCAAGACGGGCAGGTCACCCCTCAATTGACCGACACCATGGTGGCCCTGGCCATAGGCGGCGTGGGCCTGATCATCAGCGGTCACACGTATGTCACCCGAGAGGGTCAGGCCAGTCCCTGGCAATTGGGCATCTATGAAGACAGCCAGATCGACGGTCTCAAATCCATGACCGCTGCCGTCCATGCAGCCGGCGGCAAAATCGTGGTCCAATTGGCCCACGCCGGTCACTTTGCCCTGGAAAAGGCGATCGGTACGGTACCCGTAGTGGCATCGAATTTCGAAGGGCTGGCCCAGGCGCCACGGACCGAACTGTCCGTGGTCGATATCCAGGATCTGGAAAACAGCTATACCGAGGCCGCCCAACGGGCCTGTGACGCCGGCTTCGACGGCATCCAACTGCACAGCGCTCATGGCTACCTGTTCAGCCAGTTTCTTTCACCCTGGTTCAACCGGCGAACCGACGAATACGGAGGAACGATCGACAATCGCGTGCGTATTCATGTGGAGACCATCCGTGCCATCCGGCAAGCCGTTGGCGAGGATTTCCCTATTTTGGTGAAAATGAACTGTGAGGATTACTCGGAGGGCGGATTGACAGTAGCTGAGAGCATTCTGGCAGCCGAAAAGATGGTGGCGGCAGGCCTGGATGCCATCGAATTGAGCGGCGGCCTGCTTACCGGTGGCAAGCTTTCCCCCAGCCGACCCAACATCAACAAAGAAGAAAAAGAAGCCTATTTCAAGGATGCGGCCCAGGCCTTCAAAAAAGAACTGGACATGCCACTGATCCTTGTCGGCGGCATTCGCTCCACAGGTGTGGCCGAACAGCTGCTGGGTGCGGGAGTGGCCGATTACTTCTCCATGTCCCGGCCACTGATTCGCGAACCGTTCCTGATCAAGCGTTGGCAACGTGGTGACCGTTCACGGGCCCGCTGCCTGTCGGACAACC
>JAQYWF010000016.1 GCA_030145105.1 Desulfosarcina sp. | reverse complement strand
CACGTCGGGTCAAGATGGAGAAAGTTGAGAAAATCCTGCAGGATGACGCTGTCATGGTACAACCTTTCTTCCGGTCTGTTTTCACGGCTGTTTCAGATAACGTGGTTGGCTTTGAGATGGACCCGGTCAGATACTATCGCTTTCACAAGGTCTCTCTGACTTAATAAAAAAGGATGTAATAACTGGCAAGGGGTATGTCTTCCCCTTGCCAGATACCAAAAGCCAAGTCTTAAGTAAGGAGTCAAGATGATCTTGCTGCTTTTAAAGCGGATCGGTTTCATGCTTTTTACCATGGTTGTCGTATCCATTATTCTCTTCCTGCTGCTGGAAACAGGTCTTACCGGTGATCCTGCCACCCGTGTCCTGGGTAATTTTGCCAGTGATCAGCAAAAAGAGATGTGGCGGGATCAGCATGGGTATAACCAGCCGACGATGGTGCGCTATGCAAAATGGCTGGGTAATTTTGCCACGGGCAACCTTGGAACGTCCATACGCTACAAAGGCCCGGTAAAAGAAGTGCTCCTGCCGCGGTTATGGAATACAGCGATCCTTGGCTTCTGGACCTTTGCCATCATGATCCCTTTGTCATTAATCCTAGGTGTCTTGTCAGGAATGAAGGAGGGTTCCATCCTGGATCGAACCATATCCGTTACAGGCATTTTGACCACATCTGTGCCGGAATTTGCCAGCGCTGTATTTTTTTCAGCCCTTTTTGTTTTCGGTTTAAAGTGGTTGCCGGGAACCAGCAGCATGGCAGGAGGGTTTGAATTCCAACAATTGATCCTTCCCGCCATGGTACTGGTAGTTTATGATTTTGGCTATGTTGCCCGTATGACCCGGGCATCGATGGCAGAAGTTATGACATCCCAGTACATAAGATCGGCTGTATTAAAAGGTCTTCCCTACAGACAGGTTATTATCAAACATGCTTTGCGCAATGCATTAATAGCACCTTTCACAGTCATTATGCTACAAATCAACTGGCTGCTGTCAGGCGTTATTGTTGTTGAATTTTTCTTTGCCTATAAAGGTTTTGGGGCACTGCTCCTGGAAGCGTCCTTGAATAATGATATTGCACTTCTGGAAGCTTGTGCAATGGTAGCGGTTGTTGTGGCTGTCAGTTCACAGACCATAGCTGATATCGGCTATACGTTTCTTAACCCGCGCATACGTTTTAGTTAAGAGACTAAGGAGAATTAAAAAATGACAACTCAATCCAAAACTCAAATGCCATCTGTGGGCGTTGGCGCAGCAATTTTGCGTGTGATAAAATCTTTCGGGCTCCTGCGGGAAAGCTGGGTGGGGATGATTGGTGTTTTCCTGGTTCTGTTCTGGGTAATCGTCGCTATTTTTGCCCCATTGATAGCACAATTTGACCCCAACGCAGCTATTCAACCCTTTGCCAAGCCAGGGGTGGTGGCAGCTTCGGGCAGTACGTTCTGGCTGGGCACTGACCATTTGGGCAGGGATATCCTGTCCCGTATTGTCTGGGGATCACGTACCGTGCTGCTCTATGCTCCCCTTGCAACCTTGAGTGCTTACACCGTGGGTATTCTGATGGGGTTGATGGCCGGATACCGCGGGGGCCTGGTGGATGATATCCTGTCCCGTATTTCAGATATTATTTTATCCTTCCCCGTGCTGGTGCTCTACATTATCGTCATTGCAACTATCGGTGCGTCAGGAATGAACATTGTTATTGCCATTACATTTGCTTCGTCTCCTGGAATTATGCGTATTGTGCGTGGACTGGTCCTGGACCTTCGCAATCGTGACTATGTGGCTGCCGCCCAGACCCGGGGTGAATCTGACTGGAGAATCATGTTGTTTGAGATTTTACCCAACGCCAGGGGGCCGCTTATTGTGGATGCCTGCCTGCGTCTTGGTTACGTGATTATTACCATTGGTGTCCTTGGTTTCTTGGGCCTTGGCCTGCCGCCACCAGATCCTGACTGGGGAGGGATGGTAAATGAAACAAGGCAGATGGCAATGGTTTTTCCCCATATGACCCTGTTTCCATGTATTGCAATATCTTCATTGATTCTAGGATTTAATCTATTGGCAGACGGGCTGCGTGAAATCTCATTGCGTGATTAAAAGGTAAAAAATAGTGAATGACGACCAAGAACCAATACTGATTTGTAAAGACCTCTGCATCTCATATTATACGCGAGCAGGAGAGATACCTGCCGTCGTTGATTTTTCCTTGACGGTTAAGCCGGGTGAGACAATCGGTATTGTCGGAGAGTCAGGCTGTGGCAAATCGACGGTTGCCATGGCGATTATGCAGTACATGGGTGCCAACGGCGGTATCAAAAGCGGTAGCATTACGTTTAAAGGCCGTGACTTAACCACTTTAAGCGAAGATGAATTGCGCAGTATTCGAGGATCAGAGATATCGATGATCTATCAGGAGCCTTTTGCTTCTTTAAATCCAAGTCTTAAAATCAGCACCCAGCTTATAGAAGTCCCCCTGGCACATGAAAACATTTCCAAGGATGAGGCATACAAGAGATCTGTAACTATGCTGATGGATGTCAAGCTGCCCGATCCTGAGCGGATCATGGAGTCTTATCCTCATCAGCTATCCGGCGGGCAGCAGCAGCGGGTCGTCATTGCCATGGGGCTTTTATCTCATCCATCTTTGTTATTACTGGATGAACCCACCACTGCGTTAGATGTCACCGTGGAAGCCGGGATTGTTAAACTGATTGGAGATATAAGCAAAAAGTTCGGCACGTCCCAGATATATATCTCCCACAATCTAGGTTTGATTTTAGAGACTTGCGACCGGGTGTTTGTGATGTATTCCGGTGAGGTTGTAGAAGAAGGAACCATTAATTCTCTTTTTACCTGGCCAAAGCATCCCTATACTCACGGCCTTTTTTCCTGTATCCCCCTGCCCACTGCAGATAAAAATGTAGCCCCCCTCAAACCAATCCAGGGACAGTTGCCCCTGCCTTTTGAACGACCTACCGGGTGTTATTTCGGCCCCCGTTGCGATCATTTTCAGCAGGGCCTGTGTGACAAAGAGCATTTTAAAATGGAGCATGTTGATGGCAGCGCGCCGGATCATCGTGTCCGCTGCCTGCGGTATAAAGATATTGACAATACCCTTCAGATTGCTCCAGAGGAGGCCAAAGAATCACTTGAGATCGGCAGGCGGGTCCTCAATGTCGATGGCATGAAAAAGTATTACGATGTAAAAGATACCTCATTTATGGCCATGATTTCAGGTAAACGTGTTCGTCATGTAAAAGCAAATGAAGAACTGAATTTTACAGCCCATGAAAGTGAAACTGTTGCCATTGTCGGTGAATCCGGCTGTGGAAAATCAACCTTTGCCAAAGTTCTCATGGGACTTGAGACAGGAACCGATGGAGAGATACGCCATAACGGCAAAGATATTTCAGATATAGAGGTTCGGGATCGTACCACCAAACAAATCCGTTCTCTGCAGATGGTTTTCCAGAATCCCTTTGACACCTTGAACCCAAGCCATAGCATCGGTGGACAGATATCACGGGTTATCAGACAATTTGGTATTGAGACCGATAAACAGAAAATTTTTGATCGTGTAATGACCTTGCTGGATACAGTCAAACTGCCCAGGGATTTTTATTTCAGAAAACCCAGGCAGCTATCCGGCGGCCAGAAGCAGCGTATCGGTATTGCCAGGGCATTTGCCGGAAACCCGAGCATCGTCATTGCCGATGAGCCGGTTTCGGCTTTGGATGTATCCGTGGCAGCAGCTGTTACTGAGCTTTTGATGGATATTCAGCGCGAGCATAAAACCACCCTTCTCTTTATCAGTCACGATCTGAGTGTTGTGCGTTACCTGTCAGATCGAATTGTCGTCATGTATCTCGGCCATATTCTTGAACGAGGGTCGACGGAAGAGATCTTTGCCCCTCCCTATCACCCCTATACGGAGGCGTTATTATCAGCGGTACCGATTGCCGATCCGGAAGTAACCAAACGAAAAATCGTTCTGGAAGGAAACCTGCCAAGCGCAATGAATCCACCTGAGGGATGCCCGTTTTGCACCCGCTGTCATCGAAAAATTGGTGATATTTGTGAAAATGTGCCGCCACCGGACCAGGTTGTGGTAGATCGACATGTCATCAAATGTCATATACCCATTGAAGAGTTGAGAAAGGTGGCTCCCGTAATCCGGGTTCCCGAGGCATCGGAACGGCTCCACAAAAAACAGGAGGGGGTTCAAACATAAGAGTCACGGAAATAAATAATTCCACAATATGGCGCCGAATGTGGGTTTATTTCTTCCAGGGCCCTGGCATGACACCCCAACAGGTAAAAATTGATGAACCGGTAAAATGCCCCATTCCAGATGGTTTTGTAAAAAGCGCCGAGATCAAGGCTTGTGAATCCCGATGAATGCGGAGTGCTTAAGGGTGCTCGACAGTGACGAGGGATGAAACATAACGCAGACATCGGACTTTTTACGGAAGCATCAAAATTTGAAATTACAAGGATTCCTCGCCCCACGCGAACCGCCCATTACCGGCCCAGCCGCCGGAAAACGACTTGCCGGATTCAAAGCTGTCCTCAAAGGCATATACATCACTTCTTAGAAAGTAATCGACATACGACACCGGCCCACCGGTACTATAGATAAGCTGTTTCATGCAAAAGGCCGGGGCGTCGGCGGACGTGCCCAGCGTGCCGGCGATGGTGTTGTTCAGGCTTACCGCCTCCAACCGCTGCCAGACCCGGGTGATTGGCAATCCCAGCTTGTCGACAATCAGGGCATGAACGGAGTTGCTCTCCAGGTCTTCATCCAGAAGTGCGCTGCACCAATCCTTTCTCAGGTAGCGAATTTCATAGCAGACCGGCTGTTCGTCCAAAAAATGGACACGGCGGATGCAAACCGCTACCCTGCCGGGGATTTTTCCGATAAGCGGCCCGGGCAGTTTGCCAATCTCCGCCAGAACAACCTGCGATCTGGCGCGAACCCCATAACGTTTGGCATTATCGGAAAAAGCGTGAATATGAAAATAACCTTGGGTGATGTGCCGGTTTTTAACAAAGGTTCCTTTTCCGGGAATCCGTTCGACGAGCCCATCGCGCAGGAGCTCGTTGAGTGCCTTGCGTGCCGTCATTCGGCTGACACGATACTGGCGTGCCAGTTCATTCTCCGACGGCACCCGGTGATCGATGCCGCCATCGGCGATCAGCCGTTGCAGGCGTTCTTTGATTTGCTGGTATTTAGGATGGTGCGATTGCATGGTGCTGGATTTGCCGGTTAACGTTGCCACGACTCATGGCCGCAGGATAATTGGTCTTGACTTTGGTGCTGACGCTTCATATTAGATTCAGGCTGTATATACAAGATAAACGGTCCGCCTTCAACACCAACCCGTTAATGGCGGACAAACGGGCATTTCCATGAACGATCCACATCGATACCCAACCTTCGGCGATCTGCTGCATGTCGATCTCAGCACCGGCAGCCTTTCGCGCGAACCCTTTCCCCGGGCGGCCGTTGAGGACCTGCTTGGCGGCCGCGGCTTCAATGTCGGCTACCTTTACCAACACCTGCCGACGGGTATCGATCCGCTGGGGCCGGACAACCGGCTGGTTTTTTCCTGCGGGCTGTTAACCGGTTCCCGGGCACCCACGGCATCGCGTCTTCACATCAACGCCCTGTCGCCACTGACCGGATTGATCGGAAGTTCCAACGTGGGCGGCTACGTGGGCGCCTGGCTCAGGTCAACCGGGATTCTGAGCCTGGTGGTGCAGGGCCGTTCTCCGACACCGGTTTACCTGTACCTCTCCGATGACGGTGTTGAAATAAGGGATGCCGCCCCATACTGGGGCCTGGATGCCTTCGACACCCAGGATCGTATTGCCGCCGACCTGGCCCGCGAGAAACTGGAAATGCTTTGCATCGGCACCGCCGGCGAGTCCGGGGCCCGCTTCGCCTGCATTGTCACCGGGAAAGACCATGCGGCCGGCCGTACCGGCCTGGGTGCGGTCATGGGGGCCAAGGGGCTCAAGGCCGTGGTGATCGGCAAAGGGGCCTGCAAGCCCTTCGACGAGCGGCGTCAGCTCATTGGCAGCGCGGTCAAGCAATATGTCAAACAGATCAAGGCTTCCCCGGATTTCGACACCTTTTCCCGATATGGTGGAGCGGGTTACATCAAGTGGGCCGACGACATGGGGATCATGGGTACCCGCAACTATCGCCAGAGCCGGTTTGAGATGGTGGACCGGGTCGATGGCCGACAGCTCATCAAGGACAAAGTTCGATCCAGCGGCTGTTTCCGCTGCCCCGTGCAGTGCAAGGCCGATCTCAAATTTAAAAATGGTGCAATGAAAGGCCAGACGGCCACCCGTCCCGAATTCGAGCCCATGATCAACCTGGGATCCAAATGCGGTCTGGGCGACCTGCAGGCCGTTGTTCGCCTGGACAACCTGTGTTCGCGCCTGGGGCTGGATTCCACCTCGGCGGCCACCGCCATCGCTTTTGCCATGGATCTGTTCGATCGCGGCATCCTGGATGAGGTCGATACGGATGGTATGCGCCTGCACTGGGGCGACGCCGCGGTGATGGAAACCCTCATCAACCAGATGGCCGTCGGTGAGGGACTGGGGAAAATACTCGCCCAGGGAGTACGCCGGGCCGCGCGAACCCTTGGCAAGGGGGCTCACCGTTATGCCGCCCACGTCAAAGGACTGGAACTGACGGCCTATCATCCGGCGGGCATATTGGGCAGTGCGCTGGGTTATGCCGTATCCAGCCGGGGCGGCGATTACAACAACGTGTATTCTTCCTTGGAGCATAGCTGGACTGCCCGAAAAGGGGCCGATGCATTCGGTTCTACCGAATCGGTGGACACGAAAAGACCGTCGGGAAAGGGGCGGCTGATGCGCAGGGCCACGCTGGTCAATATCGTTGTGGACAGCCTGGGCTTGTGCAAGGTGCCCACCCTGTCGCTGCTGGGTACTTTCGACCTGGAAAACGAAGCCGTGCTCACTTCGGCGGTCACCGGCCTGTCGCTGTGCGCCGGCGATCTGTTTTGCATCGGGGAGCGGGTGGCCACCATGGAACGGCTGTTCAATCTCAAGCATGCCCCGGATGTCGATGAGGATCGCCTTCCAGAGATGTTTTTCCGTGAAGGCGACAGCGTCCTGACGCCTCAAGTCTTACAGCAGATGCTGAGTGAATTTTATGCTGCCATGGGCTGGGACGACAACGGGCGCCCCTTGAAGACAACCTTGGCTGCGCTGGGTATCGACAGCGGGCTGTCGGTAAAAGGGGGTAGTCAATCCACACCGGGATTGGCTTCGACGGAGAAGCACCGATGCTCATGAATCAGCAACCGACTGCCTTCTCGCCCATGCTGACGGCCCTTTCAGAAGGTAATAAGCGGACGATCTATCATGCCGCTCTGCGGGTGCTGGCGCACACCGGTATGACCCTGCAGCACGACGGTGCCGTCAAGCTGCTCAAGGACGCCGGCGGCCAGCAGACTGCGGACGGAGCGGTCACCATCCCTGACAGGGTGGTGGAAAAAGCGCTCGCCAGTGCACCGGCCAATATTCCCCTGTTCAACCGCGAGGGTAGGCAAGTGATGGATCTGGGGGAGCGGCGAGCCTATTTCGGTAACGGCTCGGATCTCATGGTCCACGTGGACGGCAAGACCATGGCGCGTAAGGCCACGTCCCTTGAAAGCGTCAAGCGGGCGGCCCGGCTTTGCGACGCCCTGCCCAACATTGATTTCATTATGTCCTTTGCCATCCCGCATGAGATCGATCCGCGGTGGGCATTTGTAGACAGCTTCGCCGCCATGGCGTCCAGCTCGATCAAACCCATCGTCAATATCGCTGATGACCGAACGGAATTGACGACCATCTGGGAGATGACCAAGTTGCTGCGTGGCGGTGAGGTGCCACTGCGAGACAAACCCTACTGGGTGCATCTGTCCGGTCCGATAAGTCCGCTCAAACACCCTTTCAAGAGCATCGATAAACTGATTTTTTGCGCACAGACGGGCATGCCGGTGATATATTGCCCGGCGCCAATTGCCGGTTCCACGGCCCCCATGACCATCGCCGGTCACGTGGTCCAGGGATTGGCCGAATGTCTCTTCGGTCTGGTGATTCATCAGCTGGCCGCACCGGGCGCACCCTTTCTGATGGGTATGGGACCCGCCGTATTGGATATGGCCACCAGCCAATGCTGCTACAATACTCCCGAATTTCTCATGGCCTACCTGGCCATGGTGGAGATGAGTAATTTTTTCGATATTCCCAACTGGGGATACGCCGGTACCAGTGATGCCCAGATTCCGGACGGGCAGGCCACCCTCGAGGCCGGCCTGCTGACCTACCTGTCCGCCGCTGCGGGATCGAACCTGAACCACGACATCGGCTATCTGGATTTTGCACGGGCCGGCAGCCTGGAGATGATCGTGATCATGGACGAGGTGATCGATCAGATCCGTCGCATTCAGCAAGGGATCGAGATCGACGAGGAACAGCTGGCCGTGGAAGTCATCGGTCAGGGGGCCCGGCAGGGGCATTTTCTCACCCATCCCCATACCCTGAGGCACCTGCGCAGCACCCAGTGGCGGCCGGGTCTTTTCTGCCGACGAGGCCACGAGCGCTGGCTGGAGGAGGGCAGCACCACCTTGTTGGAACGCGCCCATGAACACATGAACCACATTCTGGCCACCCATCAACCGATACCACTGCCGGCTGATGTCTGGGCAGCCATGGAACGTATAAAAAACACTGCGCGCTGACAGGCGCCGCCCGATTCACCCGGCAGGACGGCATCATCGCCAAGGGACAGCAGTCCCGGCTGGTCCCTGAAGCACGGAGCTACCGGGAGCGACGTCGATAAGCAATCAGCCTAAACAGAAGCGCCTCATTGGCGCTGGTTCGGAAAGGAGTTCGACAAGATGAACAGGAAATATGACGCCATCGTCATCGGTGCAGGTATCATCGGGGCCTGCGTGGGTTTCGAACTCGCCAAACGGGGGCAGCGGGTGCTCAATGTGGATCGGCTGTCCGGATCCGGATACGGGTCAACGGCTGGTTCCTGCGCCGTGATCCGATTGTACTATTCTACGCCCGACGGCGTGGCCATGGCCCGCGAGGGGTATTACTACTGGCTGGACTGGCCCCGGTACCTCGGCACGGTGGATCCCACGGGGATGATCAAATACATCAACACCGGTGCCATGGTCATGAAGACCGAAAAAAACAAATACCTCAAGAACGTGATGGCCGCCCTGGACGAATTGCATGTGGTATACGAAGAACTGGATGCCGGCGGTGTCCGTCGCCTGCTGCCCATCGCCGACACCCACCAGTTCGGCCCGCCAATCCTGCCCGGCGACCCCCGCTTCGGCCAACCGTCGGGCGCTGCCATTGCCGGCGCGCTGTACATTCCCGAGTCCGGTCTGGTATCCGATCCCAAGCAGTCGGTCCATAACGTGCAAGTGGCCGGTGAGAACGCCGGCGGTGAGTACCTGTTCAAGGCTGATGTGGTGGATATCCTCAAGAAAGACGGACGCTGCGCCGGCATCCGGCTGGCCGACGGAACCCAGATCGAGGCCCCGGTGGTGGTCAATGTGGCCGGCCCGCACTCCTACCAGATCAACGCCATGGCCGGCGTTCTCAATGGCATGAACATCAAGACCCGGCCGCTCAAGCAGGAGGTATGTCACGTTCCCGCCCCGGAGGGCTTCGATTACGACAACCTGGGTTTCATCATATCGGACGGCGATATCGGCTGCTACTCGCGGCCGGAAGTGGGCAACCATATTCTGATCGGCTCCGAGGACCCGGAGTGCGACACCTTGGATTACATCGACGACCCGGATACCTACAACACCGATTTCACCGATCAGTGGTCTACCCAGGTCATGCGCGAGGCCCAGCGCATTCCGGGACTGCGCATCCCCAACCAGCGCAGCGGGGTGGTCGACCTCTACGACGCCTCCGACGACTGGATCCCGATTTACGACAAGTCCGACCTGCCCGGTTTTTACATGGCGGTAGGTACGTCGGGCAACCAGTACAAGAACGCCCCGGTGGTGGGGCAACTGATGGCCGAACTGATCGAGGCCTGTGAAACCGGACACGATCACGACCGTGACCCCGTCTCCTTCGGTCTGCATTACACCAAGCGCAGCTGCGACATTGGTTTCTACAGCCGCCGGCGACAGATCAATGCCGACTCCAGCTTCTCGGTAATCGGGTAGGTCACGGGGATTAGAAACATACACGCCGGGCTCACGAATCCGCCTGACTTATAGGAGACAAACCATGATTCAGACATCCAGAACCTATCAGAGCAGTGTCGACATGCGCGTGCTGACCGACGACCAGATCTGGGAAATCCGCCAGGCGGCTTTTGAAGTGATTGAAAAATCCGGTTTTAAATGTCTGCATGAGGAGGCCCGGCGCATGCTGGCAACAGCGGGTGCCGTCGTCAATGATGAACGGGTCAAGATCCCCCGCTACATCGTCGAAGGCTGCCTGACCGCGGTGCCCAAGGGGTGGACCATCTATGACCGCCATGGCCGCCGGGCCATGGAGGTGGAGGGCCGCAAGAGCCATTACAGCACCTCAACCGCCAGCCCCAACACCAAGGACGCCCTCACCGGCGAGTATCATGAAACGCGGGTCGCGGACATTGCCACGGGCGCCAGGGTGGCCGACGCCATGCCCAACATCGATTTTGTCATGCCCATGGGCTCTTCCCAGGACGTCGACGGCAATGTAGCCGACCTGCACGAGTTTGAGGCCGTGGTCACCAACACCACCAAGCCCATGGTGTTCATCGGCTACACCCCCACGGGATGTGAATATGTGTTCGAAATGGCCGCCATCGTCGCCGGCGGGATGGATCGCCTGCGGGAACGGCCGTTTGTCATGCTTTATCCCGAAGCGATTTCACCCTTCGTGTTCCCCCGGGAGGTCGTGGATCGCATTTTCATCGCCGCCGATCGCTTCATGCCCCAGGTGCCCGGGGCCACGGCCCAGCCCGGCGCCACCTCGCCCATGACCCTGGCCGGCACCGTGGTTCAGATTACTGCCGAGTCTTTGATCCATATCACCCTGGCCCAGCTGCGCAAGCCCGGATGCCCGGTTTCCATGAGCGGCAACGTGGGTGTCCTGGACATGGCCACCGCCCTGATGGCCTTTGGCGCACCCGAAGGCAGCCTGGGGCTGGCAGCCCAGGCCCAGGTGGCCCAGTCATTCGGCCTGCCCACATGGGGCCTGGCCGGCGCCACCGACGCCAAGCGCCTGGATGCCCAGGCCGGTATCGAAAGCACCTTCGGGATATTCAGCCAGGCCCTGGCCGGACTCAATCTGATCCACGACGTGGGGTACATGGCCAGCGGCATGGCCTGCTCCTGCGAACAATTGGTCATGGGCAACGAGATCATCGGCATGACCCGGCGTTTCGTCGAAGGCATTCGCGTCGATGCCGACACGCTGGCCCGCGACGTCATCGATGCCGTGGGACCCGGCGGCAATTTTCTGGCCCAGCGGCACACGGTCAACCATCTGCGCAAGGAGCTGTGGCAGGCCAGATTGTTGAACCGGCAGCCCATCGCGACCTGGCAGGCGGCTGGCCAGCCCACCATGGAGGATCGTGTCCGCGAGGAGGTGCGCAGGATCGTGGAGACCCACCAGCCCGAACCCTTGGACGGCAGTATTCTCGAAGAGGTGCAGCGGCTGAAACGGGAAGGGGAGAAGGAGATCCTGGCGCGGATGAAAAAAGAGTGATCCGGCAAGGAGCCATGACAAAAGACGAGAAAATCCGACTGGCGCGTCATATCCGCGATCGAATCGCATTGATCGGCGGTAACATCACTGCCTTCAAAGCCGGTTCTTTGCCGGTTTCACCGGACAATGCCATCGGCCGGCTCACCCGCATGGAGGCCATTAACAGCAAGAGCATCAATGAGGCGGCCCTGAGAAAAGCCCGGGCTACCCGCGCCCTTCTGGAGAAAGCGCTCAGGACCATCGACTCTGAAGATTTCGGCTTTTGCCGGGATTGTGAAGAACCGATCGCATTTGCCAGACTGATGGCCATGCCGGAGGCGGCGTTGTGCGTGGCTTGTGCGGCCCGGCATGAATGATTGCCAACCTTTTTTTCCAATAGCCCTACCTTGCCCCGGCGGCTTCCCACCCAATTATGGCTTTCTTTCTCGCCGTTCCCCAGCGGTATCGATGAATCTCCCCTGATTTGGCGATGACGCAGTGGCAGGGGATCAGATAGACAATCGGGTTCATTTCTGCCTCCATCAGGGTGATGACGCCATTCTACCGGACCAAACGCCGCATAGCCACCCGAATCTTGCTTTCAATTCCAGCAATATTCGGGTCGCCAAGCGATGATGAAACGGGTATAAGGGGCCTGAACTATTCAACCCGAAATCCTAAATAGGCAAGCAAAGCATGATATCAATTAGCACCACCATCAAATCAGGCGATACCCCAACGCAGCAAGTTGGTCCCGCGGATGTGAACGCCGTCATGGGCGTCAAGGAATGGGGGCTGATCCTGATCCTGTCCGTTATCTGGGGCGGCTCCTTCTTTTTCGTGGGCGTCGCCGTAAAAGAGATGACGCCGCTGACCATTGTGCTGTGCCGTGTGGGTTTCGCCTCGATGATTCTTTTGGCCGTCGTGTGGTTGACCGGAAAAAAGATTCCGACTTCTCCCGGCGTGTGGGGGGCGTTTTTCGTTCTGGGGGTGCTGAACAACCTGATTCCCTTCAGCCTGATCGTCTGGGGGCAGACCCATATCGACAGCAGCCTGGCCTCGATCCTGAATGCCACCACGCCGATTTTCAGCGTGGTCCTCGCCCACCTGCTGACGCGCGAGGAGCGGCTCACAACCAATCGGATGGTCGGGGTGCTGGTCGGCTGGGTCGGTGTGGCGGTGCTGATTGGTATAGAGTCCTTAGGCGGTTTCGGCATCCAGGTGCTCGGCCAGTTGGCTGTCGTCGGCGCCTCGCTCTCATATGCATGCGCCGCCATTTACGGCCGCCGCTTCAAGGCCATGGACCCGGTGGTCGTGTCCGCGGGCATGCTGTGCGGTTCGACGGTCATGATGCTGCCCATGGCGCTGATCGTCGAACAACCCTGGCACCTGGCGCCCGGGGCCGCCACCTGGGCGGCGATGCTCGGGCTTTCGGCGGTGAGCACCTCGCTGGCCTACATCATCTATTTTCGTGTCCTTGCTGTTGCCGGGGCCACCAACATCCTGCTGGTCACCTTCCTGATCCCGGCCAGCGCCATCTTTTTAGGGGTCATGGTGCTGGGAGAACGGCCCGGATGGAATGCCTTCGGCGGGATGGCGCTGATCTTCATCGGGCTGATTGCGATCGACGGCCGGTTGATCAATGGGTTCAGGCGCCAAAATGGGTGATGCCGGCAACTTGATTGGCAAATGCTGGAATCTGAACCTTCCTGCAGAAAGGCAAAAACATGAAAATCGTCAAAACCGTATGCCACCGTGATTGCCCGGACACCTGTTTCATGGATGTTACCGTGGACCGGGGGAAAATCGTTGCGGCCCGGGGAAGCACCCTGAACCCGGTAACCCGAGGTTTCCTCTGCCCGAGGGGCAACGGCGACCCGCAACGGGTCTACAGCGATAAGCGGGTGCTTTATCCTCATGTGCAATTGGAAGCTGGCGGGTCGGAGTCCTTTGCACGTGTCTCCTGGGACGTTGCCCTGTCCCGGGTTGCAGACCGGATTCAAGCGATCACCGGGACCCATGGCAGGGAATCACTGTTGCTTTATGACTATCCGGGGAACACTGGGTTTCTGGCCTGGCATTTCGCCAAGCGGCTCTGGTCCGCCCTGGGGGCGACAACTACCGATTATGCCCTGTGCAGCAGTTCCGGGCATACCGGCATCGGCCTGCATTACGGGCTGAGTTACGGCCTGCAATCGACGGACATGGCCGCGTCGAATGTCATTCTGTTCTGGGGCAACAATGCCAAGGTGAGTGCGTCGCACATATGGGCCATGGCTCGACAGGCCAGGAAAGACCGGGGGGCCATTCTGGTCAGTGTCGATCCGCGCCAAAGCCCTACGGCTGAGGCGGCCGACATCTGGATCCAACCCCGGCCCGGCAGCGATGTGGCCCTGTGCTACGGCATCGCCCGGTACCTGATTGAAAAGGGTGGCGTCGACCGGGTGTTCGTCGACAAATGGACCACGGGCTTTCCGGCATATGCTGAAACGGCCATGGGCTGGACACCGGAACGTGTCGAACAGGTATGCGGCGTTCTCGGGCATGTCGTCGTCCAGATCGGCGAGGTGTTGATGGCCCACCGGCCGGCGGCGTTCATGATCGGGCTCGGCCTTCAAAAGTCCATGCAGGGTGCGGAGGCAGCCAGGGCCGTGGCACTGCTGCCGGCATTGCTGGGGCTTCACCGGGGGTTTCAATACAGCAATTCAAAAGGGCATGAGATCGACTGGCTGACGCTAAACGGCAGACGGTTCTCCAGGCATCGGGGCAAGGTGGTCAGCCAAGTGGGCATCGGTAAGCGGCTGGCAGCGGGAGAATTCAAATTCGTCTATGTTTTCGGGTCAAACCCGGCCATGACGCTGCCCGAGCAGTCTGCCGTGCGGCGCGGCCTGGACCGTGAAGATGTGTTCGTGGCCGTGCATGATTCCCACTGGTCGGAAACCGCCGCCCGTGCCGATGTGGTTCTGCCTGCGCCCACCTTCCTGGAGAAGCGGGATGTCGCGATTTCCGACCACCACCCCTACAGCCGCCTGTCGGAAAAAGCCATCGCGCCGCTGGGCGACAGTTGGCATGAAATACAGGTGATGCAGCACCTGGCCAAACGGCTGGGATTGACCGCCGACTGGCTTTACGAAGACCCGTGGGCGGCCCTGGAGAAGACACTTGAACATACTTACCGGGACGGCGGCGTGAAGCAAATTCTCGCCGGTGAAGTCCTTGAAGTGAGGCAGCGGCCAAACGATGCGTATCAAACACCCTCCGGCAAAATCGAGTTGGCGGCCACGGTATCGCATGGCGGGTCGACCCCGCTGCCGATCCAACACCCGCTGCAGCGTAAAGAGTCCTGGCTGGTCCTGCTGAACAGCTCGGTGGCCAACTATACGCACAGCCAGTTTACTGACGTGTTCGGCCCCATCCCCCAGGTGGTCTGGGTCCATCCGGAGGATGCCGCCCATCGGTATATCGAGGAAAATGACGTGGTGGCGGTTTTCAATGAACTGGCCACGGTGACCCTGCGTGCCAAGGTGACCGACAGGGTTCTACCGGGCACCCTGTGGGCACCGCGCCCGTTGACCGACTTGAACGGCGTCCCGTTGAATGCTTTGGTTCCCGGAATTTCTCAAGGCATCGGCGGCGGCCCCATATTCAATTCCGTAAAAGTGAAAATCAAACCGTCGACCAGTGAATTCCCTTCAAGGCGGTGCTAATTTGAAGCCATCTAAAAAAGAGGATCTTGGTTCAAGATCAAGGCGGATCCGATTATAGTGGAGGATATCAGGGCACCGCCTGTCAAAGATATCTCAAATTTAAAGCTAAAATGAGCGTTCGCAACCGCGGTAGAAAGAGTTTTATTATAGTAATAGTAGTGGTATCTGAAATTACATCATCGGCGAGCAACGCCTGGTGGGCCTCTTTTGAAAAGAAACCGGAATCAAGCTTTGCGCTCGGAAAAAGAATGCCCGCCCTATTTTAAGGCATGTATTTTTCAACAGTATCGATTGTTTCCCTATCATCGATGGGTTTATCAGCCGGTTGGTTTTTCAAAAAAGTGCTAATGCAGGCAGGCGTTGATCCCCATTGATCGGTTCAGCGATTTTGCCATCCGTTCATACTTCGCCGAAATCAAATCGAAGAATTCCTTCTCAGAGAGTTCTTTCAGATACAGGTCGGACAGGTACCATCGCTTCGTATATCTTCCAACCGACCTGAAAATATCGCAGTTTTTTGCGACCATCAGGTCGAAGGCTTTCTTTTTCATTCCCAGGACGCCGGGAGCCATATCGAACCGCGTGAATCCATGCTTTTGATCGATGTATTCACCCCGTGCATACGAAGGCCTCAGAATTCTCTTTTCGAAAACGAGGCCCTCCTGCTCGGAAAGCAACTGTGTCGTGCGAGCCACGAGGACATCAAGCAGCATCCGGACCCGCTTTGCCTGCCAGGATCGCGGTAGGCAGGATAGGGGCAAATCAGGTGTTTCACGGATGAACCGGTCGCAGTCCTGCACGATCTTTCGGGCTCTCCAGTCGGCGATGCGCCTGGCCTTCCCGGTGTTGTATGTCCACTGGCTTCTGCCCAGATAGCTTTTGGCGCTTTTTTTGGCGTATCGACGCAGAAAGGTTAACTCCTCTTCAACCTCCAGGTAGAGGGAATAACCGGATCTTCCCCCGAAAACGTCCTCCTTTAACTTCTCGATCTCCCGTTTTCGTCCTTCCGCCAGGGCTTTTTCGACCCGGTGTTTCAGGGTCATCGCCCAATTGAAAATGTCCCGGGAAACGGTTTTCAGCATGCCGGTTTCGTACCGTTCGACGGACTGGTTCAGTATGGCGGTGGGGTGCACACCCAATGCATCCCGAATAAAGTGCAGAACTGGTCTGATCCGGCGGTATGCAACCCGGCCGCCGGGGGGCAGCATGTCCAGTTCATCGAGCCATCGGTCGAGGAGTTGCTCATCGACGCCCGCATCCGAAAACTTTTTCCGCATGATGCGTTCCAGCCTGGGCGCCACCGTTCGGATCTGTCCGTTGAAAATCCTGAGGTCGGGCTTTTGAGGGTGTTCTTCTCCGTCGAAATCACGACTGAGGTCCGATTTGGTGATGCCTTCATTGAGAAATAGCCACAAGTCTACCAAGGCTCTGAAGGTCGTGCCATCCACCTTCTCCGGTTCGCGGGGAGGCGGGGCTTCACCAAAAAGCATCCGGTAATGGCGTTCCGATATGGATTTCGCCCGTCCATGAACGATATTATAGACCTGCATGTAAGGAAGCTCTGTACGTTTGACCAACGCCGGAACGGAGAGGGATCTGCGTTTTTCGAAGAGATGTTTCAGATCCTGATCGGTTAATCTTATGCGAGGCTTCTTAACCCTTTTTCTGTCGCGGTAATTTGTCATTGGGAATACCTGAAGCGATCTGGCATAGAAACGAGTGGTAAGGTATTGTGCTGTCAATATCCATCACTCATCCTCAGCTATGCATGATCGTATCTTGAGGATAAAGGACTCATCTTTATGGATGGTTCGTTTGTTGAAAGCCCCATGACCGGTGGGGGGATGAGTGGTCTGCCGGCTGGATCAGTAGTTGGAGAGCATCATTGCTGTAACACCGATTCCGAAACAGGTTGCTTTTTCTACAAGTTTGCTGCATCGGACAACTTTGGCTACCGTATGTGAACGAAACTCCTCGCAGGCCTGGGGATCGGAGCTATCCATTGAGAATTGAGAAGGACTATCGGTTGGTGAGGCAAACGCCTCCATCTCGTGAGCCGCCATCACCCTTAGCACGATAAAAGAACCGATCGACGCCGCTTCATGCGATTCGAAATACATGCCTCTGCTGCTGTAATTCCGGACAGTGACAATGTGGTCATCGTTATGATTTAATTGAGAGCATGTCATGCTCACATTTTTGGTACACCGCTGTTGTATTCGCCTGTCCGCGCCTTTATGTTCCATAAGTGAATTCCTGTAATGGCACCGTTGGCTGAACTGATTGATTTTCCAATTTTGTTCACCATAACCCCTTTATAATGTCGTAAATATCCAACCATGTGATTTCGGCGGCAACCCTTCCGCGCCAACTGTCTGTTAACAACAACAAGAAACATAGCTGGGCGTGCAGCAGCATGGATCAACGTAGCACCCGCAAGGATCCACATAATAGCAACAACTGCTGTCACGATCCTTGGAGACTGATTTTTCCGAATTGGTTTCTTTAATTTCCTGGGATTCTTCGCTCATTGTAGACCTCAGTGGTTTATTCGTTCATTGAATCGGTTCCTTTTCGCAAGGAGATATTTAACAAGCTTTCAAATTAATAGTAGGTACAATTGTCGTGCCGACGGACGGTAGAACAGGATCTCATTGAAAATGAAAGAAATCTGGAAGTCCTCTCCCGATGGGAGGGCTCAATATATTGATTATATCAAATTTTGGGTGCGAATCATCAAAATATTGAGGCATGATTTGTCGATGTTATCGAGCAGGAGAGGGTGGGATTAAATTTAGGTGCGTCACCGTATTTCCGAACAGGGGCACTAAGGCAGTCTCAAAACCGCGGCCTGAACCAGATCCAGAAGGGTTGTCGGGTAAAAGCCAAGGCCCACGATCAGGGCGATCATGGCAACGGCCACCAAGCGTGCGGGCATCGTCAGGCTGATGGACGGAAGCACCTGGGCGGGTTCATCCAGGTATGCGGCTTTAAGGACCAGCAGGTAGTAGTACAGGGAGACGACGACGTTGGCCATGGCGACCAGCACCAGCACCAGATAGCCCTTTTGCATGGCTGCCACGAAGATCATCAGTTTGCCCACAAATCCGATGGTGGGCGGGATGCCGGCCAGGCTGAACAGGGCCATCATCAGTGCCAGGGCCAGCAGCGGGGAGCGCCGGTGCAGGCCAGCCAGTTCATCGATCTGCAGGTTGCGGCCGTCGTCGGCCACGCGAGTCATAACCATAAAGCAGGTGTATTTCATGATCAGCACCGCTGCACCATAGAACATGGCGGCGCCATAGCCGGCCGGTGTCATGCACAGCATGCCCAGCAGCAGGTAGCCGGCATGGGCGACGCTGGAAAAGGCCATCAGGCGCTTGAAATCCCTCTGGGCGATGGCTGCCAGGTTGCCCACGGTCATGGAGATCACGGCCATGGCGATCAGCCCTCTGGCCAGCTGGTCGCTGTTGCCCTGGGCCATTGAGATCATGCGCAGCAAAATGGCTACGGCGGCGACCTTGGAGACCGCGGCAATAAAGGCCGCCACCTGGTTGGGTGCGCCCTGGTAGGCTTCCGGTGCCCAGAAGTGGAAGGGAAAGACGGCCAGCTTGAAGAAGAATCCGGCCAGGGTCAAAAGCAGCCCGGTGACCGCCATGGGATGGCCCATCATGGCGGGTAGCTGCTGGATCAGCATATCGATGTGCACCGCACCGGTAACCCCATAGATTATGGCCAGGCCAAACAGCATGATGGCCGATGCGCTGGCCCCCACCAGAAAATAGCGCAGTCCCGTAATCATCCCCCAGCGATGCTCCTGACGCAGGAAAACCAGGATGTAGAGTGAATAGCTGGACAGTTCCAGGGCGAGAACGATCGCCAGCAGGTGGACCGCAGAGGCCAGCATCATCATGGAGAGCGTGCAGACGGCCAGCAGGAAATAACCCTCCCCATGGTGCGAGGGGGCCACCCCTTGAAAGTCGTCGCAAAGAAAAATTACCAGGAAAAAACCGATGGCGAGCAGGGCCTTGAAAACCTGGGAGAAAAGATCCACCCGGTAGACGTGGTTGAACAGGTCGCCGCTCATCGTCGCACAGGCAGTGGCGGCCGCCACTGCGAAAGCCGCCATGGTCACGGCAAGCTGGTAGTCCCTGCGCGGATCTGGCTTCAGGCAGGCCAATACCAGAAACAGCGCCGCCGCCAGCAGCACGGTCAGTTCGGGAGTGAGCAGTATCCAGTTCATCGCAATCCAATCAATTGCATCGTGGCCGTATTGATCATATCAAACAGCAGGCCCGGAAAGAGCCCTAACAGCACGATCACCGACGCCAGAATGATGCGGGGCACCGCCAGTGCGGCCGTGATGTCCTTCAGGCCTGCAAATTTCTTCAGCGGCGGACCGTAGCAGGTCTTCTGGACCACCCGCAGCATGAAGAGGGCACCCACCGCCAGCGCCCCGATGGCCAACGCGCCGGCTACCGGGTAGACCCGCACACAGGACATGAACACCACCAGTTCCCCCCAGAAGCTGGCCAGGCAGGGAACGCCGATGCCGGTCAGCGCGGCAAGGATAAAAAAGGTGGTCGCCCGTGGCATGATCCGGCTAAGGCCCCCCAGTTCGGCGATGGCTTTGGTGTGGGTCCGGTCGTAGATATAGCCCACCGACGAGAAAAAGAGCGCCGTCATGATGCCATGGGCAAACATTTGGAACACCGCCCCGTTGAGGCCGTCGATGGTCATGGTGGACAGCCCCAGACCGACGATGCCCATGTGCGCCACGCTGGAGTAGCCGATCACATATTTGAGATCGGTCTGATTCAACCCGACGAAGGTGCCGTAGACAATGCCGCAGGTGGCCAGCACCGCCATGAGCGGCGCCCAGTACTGCCACCCTTCCGGGCACAGGAAAATGCCTACCCGCAGGATGCCGAAGGCCCCGATCTTCATTAACACGCCGGCGTGGATCATGGACACCGCCGTGGGCGCCGCCACGTGCCCCACCGGCGACCAGGTGTGAAAGGGAAAGACGCCGGCCAGGATGCCAAAGCCGATGTAGAGCAGGAAAAAGGCGATGCGCTGCTGCGCCGGGGTAAACCGGTCGCCTTCCATCAGGACCAACAGGTCGAAGGTCATGGCGCCCGAGTGAACCACCAGGTAGACGATGGCCGGAAGAATCAGTGCGCTGCCGGCCAGCAGGTAAAGGGTCAGCTTCATGGCCCCATATTCCTTGCGGGTGCTTCCCCAGATGGCGATGAGCAGGTACATGGGGAACAGGGAGACATCGAACCAGACGAAAATGAAAAAAAGATCCAGGCTCATGAACAGGCCGAAGACACCGGTTACGAGCAGGAAAACCAGGGCGAAGAACTCCTTGACCCGCAGTTCCATCTCCCAGCAGGTCAGGACCGCGGTAAAAAAGACGATGCCGGTCAAAAGCAGCATGGGCAGGGCGAAGCCGTCTACGCCGTTGAAATAGGCGATGCCCAGTGCGGGAATCCAGGCCACCCGCTCGACGAATTGGTAGCCGCCGGCCTGCTGGTCATAGGCGATGAACAGATATATCGAGATGACCAGGGTGAGGCCGCTGAACACGGCGCTGACGATTTTAATGGCCTGTGTATGTTTTGCAGGAGTGGCTAAAATTGCCAGCAGACCTGCGATACAGCAGAGCAGCAGCGTGGTTAAAAAGGGAAAGTCCGCCAGCTGATATGCCATGATCACCCGCCCCATCCAATGAAAAGTATCAAACCGATAACCGCCGCGACCATGATCATGAGCCGGTACTGAATCATGCCGCCGTGGACCCAATCGATCACCCGTCCCAGCCCGATGGTCGATCGGCCCAGCCCGTCCAGGGCGCCGTCGATCACACGCCGGTCGTTGGCGGTAAACAGTCGCGACACGCCCCGATAGACCAGTGTGTCCAGAAGATAGCGGTAGAGACGGTCCAGGTACCAGCGCTGACCGAACAGGTCGGCCAAAAACGGGATTTGCTCCACCCAGCCGATTTGCCGGGCTTTTTTGCGGCCGTATTCGAACCAGGCCTGGAGGATTGCCACTGCGGCCAGCAGGCATGCAGCTACCGGTAGCCAGCTGTGGTGGGCCGGTGTTGCCGCTTGGAACCCTGTGCCGGCGCGCGCAAGGAAATCGTGGAGCGGCGTCTGGAAAAATCCCAGGACGACGGTGACGCCCGCCAGGCACCACAGCACCGTGGTCATGGGCCATTCGCTCCCGGCGTGGTGATGGCCGTCGTGGCTTTCAGGTGGCGGGGCGTCGCCCGAATCACGGGGAAACAAAATGATGAAGATCAGGCGAAATGAGTAGTAGGTGGTCAAAAACGCACCCACCGCTGCGGCCAGAAAGGCGACGGGGTGCCCGCTGTCCAGCAGGTGACCCAGGATCATCTCCTTGCTGAAAAATCCGGAAAGCGGCGGCAGGCCGGAAAGTGCCCCCGCCCCTATGATCGTGCAGACCACCGCCGACTTGAGCCGGCGCCCGCCCTGCCGGCCGATTTCGAACATATCGTTGGTTCCGCAATGATGGATGAACACATCGGCGCACAGGAACAACAGCGCCTTGAAGCCGGCATGGGTGATCAGGTGAAACGCGCCTGCAAACAGGCTGCCGGCGCCCAGCCCCATGAGCATGAAACCCAATTGGCTGATGGTGGAATAGGCCCAGACCTGTTTAATGTCCCGTGCCACCATGGCCATCGTGGAAGCCAGCAGCATGCTGATCGTGCCGATGGTAAGACACACCGCCATGGCTGTCGGCGAGAGCGAGAAAAAGCCGAACAGCCTCGAAAACAGGTAGACGCCGGCGGCCACCATGGTTGCCGAATGCAGCAGGGCGCTCACCGGCGTGGGGCCTTCCATGGCGTCGGGCAGCCAGGTGAGCAGCGGAAACTGGGCGCTCTTGCCGACGATGCCGCCGAAAATCAGCAGGGCGGTCAGCGTGATCATGCCGGGCGACAGCTGCGCGCCCACCGTTGCGGGGTTGGTCAGCACGGGAATGTCCAGGGTTCCCAGCTGCAGCCAGAGCAGCACCAGCCCCAGCAGAAAGGCCACATCGCCGGTACGCGTCATCACAAAGGCCTTTTTACCGGCTTCGCTGGCGCTGAATTTGTCGAACCAGAATCCGATGAGAAGGTAGGAAGCCAGCCCCACCAGTTCCCAGAAGATGTAAATTTGCAGCAGTGAACTGGAGACGGTCAGGGTCAACATGGCCCAGGCGAAGAGGGACATGCAGCCGTAATAGCACCCGAAGCCCGGGTCTCCGGCCATGTAGCCCAGCGAGTAGACCTGAACCAGAAAGCTGATTGCGGCCACCACGGCGAACATCGACAGGCTGATCGGGTCCAGCAGGATACCGATGGGAATCGTCATCTGCCCGGAAACCATCCAGACCGCCTGGAAAATCAGCGGTGCCTGCATCTGCCAATGCTGCACCAGTAGGTAGACGGCTGCCAGCAGCGACAGGCCGGCGGCCCCGATGGAGATGGCCGCCGAGAGCCGGTGGCGTGAGCGGGTGGCCAGCATGATTACACCAAAGGCCAGCAGCGGCAGCAGCAGGGCGGCAGCGGTGACGATCAGGCTGTTGGGAAGCGGGGTTGCCGGTTGCATGGCTATCGCGACCCTCCTTTTTCCCACAAGGCCGCATCCATGTCCGGGTCGACCGAATCGGTGCGCCGATAGACCACGAGGATGGCGGCCAGACCGATGGTCACCTCGGTGGCGGCAACCGCCAGGATAAAAATGACGATGGCCTGCCCTTCCATCTGCTGCCAGTGCAGGGACGCGCCCACAAAGGCCACCGCGGCGGCATTGAGCATGATTTCGATTCCCAGCAGCATCATGATCAGGTTGCGTCTGGCCAGGGTGCAGAACATTCCCAGGCTGAACAGGAGCCCCGAGAGCAGCAGGATGTGGTTCAACGGAACGATCACGGCGCCTCCTCCCGGGCGTCTGCCGACGGCCCGCGAACCCTGCGGCCCAGCACATAGGCGCCGACCAGGGCCACCAGCAGCAGCATGGAGGCGATTTCCACGGCCAGCCAGTGAGTTTGAAACAGGTAAACGCCAAAGGCCAGCGGCGACGCCTGGGCTGCCGGCATCGGGGCCCATCCCGCCGGGTTGCGGCCGACCATCACCGAACTGACCACCAGAAAGCCCGCGCTGATCAAGATGGCCGGCAGCAGCTGACCGACCGGAAAGAACATACCCGGCAGCGTCTTCAGCCGGATCATCATGATCAAAAACAGAAACAGCACCATGATCGCGCCGGCGTAGATGATGATTTCCAAAGCCGCCAGAAAGGGCGCGCCCAGCAGGTAAAAGAGCATGGCCGTGCCGAAAAACGACAGCACCAGGTACAGCACCGCATGGACCATGTTGCGCCGGGTGACGGCCATGGCCGTGGCGACGACGATCAGCAGGGCGATGGCGTAAAATAAAAGGGTCAGGATGGACATGGTTGAATGCCCTGTTTGACGAGTTGGGTTACATTTGACTGGTTAGCATAAAGACCGGACACTAGTCCAGATCCAGCTGCACGTTGCATTGATTGCATTTTACCGCGCCTCGGAAAACGGTGTTGCCGCATTCAGGGCAGACATAGCGAGCCTCCTCATCTTGAATCCATTTTTCAGTACCGACTTTACGTCTGTAGGGAACCGCCCGCAATATGACCTTCTTTCCAATCGTCATCGGAAAATTTTCAATGTGCCGACAGGGGAACGCGTCGCACTGATGACAACCGGCATATCCTTTTTCTCGGGTGCAGTCCCTGATTTCACACTGCCTGCAATGCATGAAACGGTCATCGGACAGGCACCCTTGGCATCGAATATCCTCGGCGGAAAGGGTTTCACTGTTCGGAAGCTTGCCCTTGCCTTCAACACCTCCCCGATAAAGCCCCGCCAACCGCTCCTGAAATTTATGATTATTATCGCGATGGGCGATATAAATGGCACATACGCCGCAGTAAAGTCCACAAGGTGAGATAAAATCCGGATTGTTTGTCATCGGCCAAACTCCTTGGAAATGGATTCAATTTTACGAAGCCGTCAATTATGTTCTCAGGGCAAATTGCTCTTAACGTTGACCGGTGGCGTTTCGCTGGCATGCTCGCCTTTGCCGCGTTGGTCGGTGGTCACGCCGGCGTGTTCGTAATAATTGTAGGAGGGGTCCTTGCCGCAACCCTCCACCAGCAGGTCTTTTTTTTCGAACACCAGGGTAAGGATGTCACGCTGGATGTTTTCGAAATCCGGCGTGAGCTGGATGGCCGATGTCGGGCAGGCCTCCTCGCACAGTCCGCAATAGATACAGCGGCCGAAATTGATGCGGAACCAGCGGGCGTACCGCCGCCCGTTGGGCTGCTCGGCACTCTGCATGCTGATGCAGCTTACCGGGCAGACCGCCGAGCAGAGGTAGCAGGCCACACAGCGCTCGCGGCCGTCCGGATCGTGGGTCAGCACGATGCGCGCCCGCGAGCGTTCGGGCAGCTGCCGCTTGACTTCCGGATAGGATTCCGTGATCGGTTTGCGCGCCAGATGTTTGGCGGTGGTGGCGAACCCCTCAGCCAGGGCTTTGAGAGCCGACCATCCCGAACTTTCAGTGGGTTTCAAGGGTTTTTCGTCAGTTTTAAGTTTATCTTCGCTCATATCGTTCCGAATTGAATAAATGCCCCCGTCACCACAATATTGATCAACGACGCCGGAATCAGCACTTTCCATCCCAGAGCCATGAGCTGATCGTAGCGCAGCCGTGGCAGCGTGCCGCGGATCCAGATCATGATCACGGCCACGATGAATATTTTCAACATCAGCCAGACCACCGGCGGCAGCAGAGGCCCGTGCCAGCCGCCCAGGAAAAAGACCGCCGTCAGCGCCCCCAGCACCTGGATGTGGACATATTCCCCCAGAAAAAACAGGCCGAAGCGCATGCCGCTGTACTCGGTGTGAAATCCGGCGCCCAATTCGTTTTCCGCTTCGGGCAGGTCGAAGGGAATGCGTTTGCTCTCGGCCATGGCGCTGATCACGAAAATGGCGAAGGAGACCGGCTGGAGCACGATGAAGGGAATGCCGGCCTGGGCATCCACGATAGTCGTGAGGCTGAACGACCCGGCCAGCATCACCACCGGCACCAGCGACAGCCCCAGGGCCAGTTCATAGCTGATCATCTGGGCCGCTCCGCGGATGCCTCCCAACAGGGCGAACTTGGAGTTGGAGGCCCAGCCGCCCAGGGCCACACCGTAGACGCCCAGCGACGACAGGGCAAATACGAAAAGCAGCCCTACGTTCAGGTCGGTGATCACCATGGGAACGGCGCGGCCGAACACCCGAATATCCGGCCCCAGGGGTACCACGGCGAACATCAGCAACGCCGTAACGGCTACCACGGCCGGCGCCAGGCGGAAGATGAACCCGTCTGCCGCTGAGGGGACGATGTCTTCCTTGGTGAGCAGTTTGATGGCATCTGCGATGGGTTGTAGCAGACCGAAGATGCCGGCCCGGTTGGGTCCGAGGCGGATCTGCAGCCGGGCCAGCAGCTTGCGCTCCAGCCACACCAGGTAGCTGGCCGCCAGCAGCAGTCCGCCCAGCATCACGGCGATTTTGATTAACAGTACGATAAGGCCGAGCAGGGTGTCCATACGATATCCGTCATCCCAATACGATTCGATTGCCTTTACTATACGCCGTCAGCGTTCAGCTGTGAGCGTTTCACTATCACCCGTGTCTCTCCAAATATTTGCCACTCCAGCAGGTGGTGCCGGGGAATCACCATCACCCCCGGGGCCATACGTGGATCGGCCTGCACAGGCACCGTAAGTTGTCTTGCGTCCACGGATATTGTGACGGGTTTGCCTTCCGCCAAGCCAAAGCTGGCAATGGTGTCCGGATGCATGTGCGCCACAGGCGATGCTTCCACCTTTTCTAGCGTCGGGGACATGGCTGACAGCGTTTCGGTGCCGAAGGTCCAGTCCACCAGCAGCAGAAGAACGGTGTCGGAACTGGCCTCGTTTACTACCGGCACGGGTCCCTCCGTGGATTCGACGCCAGCATGGGAAACCGCATTCAGGTCAATGCGCTGTCCCGTTGGTTGAGCGCTTGTCGTATCTACAGCCGGATGAAAATCGGCCAAGGCAGATCTCAAGGTCTCTTCTTGAATCGCCTTTACCGTTTTTGCGTGGTCCTCAGTCAGCGCTGCCAACGCCCGCCATGCAGCCAGCTGCTCGCTACCGGGGATGTGCGATTCAAACACACGCGGTGGATGATCCAGCCCACCGGTGACTTCAATGGTATCGCCGCCGGCCATTACGGCAGATGCCCCCTGTAATCTTCCCTCCTGATTGATCCAGTGGCCGCCGGATTCGTAGATCGGCTGTGTGGGTATGAAATAACTGACCTCATGGTTCAACGGGGAGTTTACATAATCGAGCAATACCAGGTGATCCAGCCGTTTCAAGGCTTTTTGCAGGCGTTTGCGGTCCGGGAACTCGCGCCAGAGATCCTGTTCAACCGCCACCAATAGGCGAACGCTGCCATTCTCGATACGATCGAGAACCGTTTCCATAGAAACCCGTTCACTTTGAGTCAGGGCAGCGGCAAACGCATTGGCTCCAGTCAGGACATAAAAAAGCCCGGCCACCCTATGGGTCCGGCACAGTGCCTGGGCAAGATCCCCAGCCAGAGCGATTTCTCGTGAAGTCAGGATGTCGGTGCCGCAGATGACTGACGGCCGCGGGCTGGCGTTCAATTGCCTGGCCAGCCGAGTTACATCGAATTCAGTCGATGCCGCCGTGCCGTCGCCAGCAATTTCCTGGATCAGGGCCTGCACGATGGCGCCCATGGCCGACGGATGAACGGCCCAGTGATCGAAATCGAAGGGCAGCCGCACGCCGCGCGGATCGATTACTGTCACATGACCCCCGCTTCGCTGGACCTGGCGTAGCGAAAGCGCCAGCATGGGGGCTTCGTTGAGCGGGTCCGCACCGATCACCAGCACATCATGGGCCTCGGTATCGGCAGCCAGGGATACGGCCAGTTCCGGCCTGAGGCAATTGACGGCAGTTCTTTGGTTCAAGGCCTGCCGGTCAGTCTGCGTTGTAGCCGGACCGGTCCATCCGTGCTGCTCACAAGCCTGTTTAAGCAAGGCCAAGGTTTCTAAACTACTGCGCGACGAGGTTGCGACCGCCACACTGCCGGGGCCATATTGCTCGACCGTCCGTTGGATCGCTTCTTGTGCCCCGGTAAGGATATCGGCAATTGTTCCTGGGGTTCCGGCGGCCATGGCCTGCCGGGGCCGGTCGGCGGCGCTGGCGTAGGCATAACCATAGCGGCCCCGATCGCAGAGGAAATGGCCGTTGACCTCAAGATTGGGCCGGGCCTCATGGCGCACAACCCGACGGTAACGGGCCGATGCCGTCAAGTTGCAGCCCAGGGAACAATGCAGGCACAAAGACGGATGTCTCTGATAGTCCCAGCGCCGCCCGAAATATCGCGACGGTTTATCGGTATAAACCCCCGTGGGGCAGATGTCGGTCAGGTTGCCGCTAAAGGGGCTCTCCAGCACACCGGAGACGCTGCGGCCGAAATAGACCCGGCTGCCGATGCCCATCACGCCCAGATCCCGGTAGCCGGTGAATTCCTGGTAGAACCGCGAGCAGCGATAGCATTGGATGCAGCGGTTCATTTCGTGCTGAACCAGCGGTCCCAGGTCCTGGTTGTTGTGGGTGCGCTTGAGGCCCCGATAGCGGCGTATGCCATGGTTACCGGCAACGGTCAGGTCCTGCAGGAGGCAGTGTCCGCCTTCGTCACACACCGGGCAGTCGTGGGGATGGTGGAGCATGAGCCATTCGATCACGTGTCGCCTGAAATCCACAGCCTCGGCATCCGTGGTGGAAACCACCATGCCGTCCTGGACGTCGATCATGCAGCTCATCTGGATGCCCTTGACCGGCCCCTCCGTAAAGGCCACGGCGCAGACCCGGCAGGCCCCCACCGATCCTAAGGCCGGGTGAAAGCAAAAGCGCGGGATCATGATGCCCAGCCGTTCGGCTGCCTCGATCACTTTGGTGCCGGTGGGGACTTGAATTTCTCGATTGTCGATGGTCAGTTTGGGCATGATCGTTTCACTTTTTAAAGGGGCATCCTCTGCCCTCTATAGGCGTCGAGGTAGTTCGAACGAACCGCAATTACGAAAGGCACAGCTCCCACCGCGGAGACAACAAGCCAGCTGAGGGCACATATAAGCATAGAACCGGTGGGGTTAAGAGCTGCCGGCTTAAACTTGTGGCGCAAAATCATTCCGAGCGAAAACGAGATTAGAGCCGCAACGGCAAAAGCGGTT
>JAQYWF010000294.1 GCA_030145105.1 Desulfosarcina sp. | reverse complement strand
CCCGCCTCGAGTTGCTGCTCCAGCATGCCCATGGCTGTTCCCCTTTTCGGGGATGTACTCGTCGTCCTACTCAGCATGTTTGTCGTGCCTGTCCTGTTCTGCACCGTGAAGGAACAAGCCGCCAAATCAAAATCTCAGCACTAAAAAATGGATCGGTTCAGGGGAAAAAAATACCATGCTTAAAGATACCATCAAAATTGCCGTCATCGATCTTAACAATGGCGTGCCAAACCAGGGTTTGCGTTGTTTACGAGATCTGTTGAAACAAACCGGCGAGAAACGGTCGGAAGTGGGTGTGGTTTTCGATTTCTTCGATGCCCGCCATGGGGGCGAATTGCCGGATATCAACTATGATATCTTCATTTCATCTGGAGGTCCGGGCAGCCCCTATGACGGTCAAGGACAAGCCTGGGAGAAAAACTATTTCAACTTGGTGGACCGGATCTACGCACACAACCAGAATGGAAATCCTCAAAAAAAATATGTCTTCTTCATCTGCCATTCATTTCAAATGATGGTCCGCTTTTTCGGTTTGGCTGAAGTGGCTGAGCGTCATTCTGAGTCCTTCGGCATTTTCCCGGTCCACAAAACCGAAGCCGGAAAGGCCGACCCACTGCTTCAAGGCCTGGCCGACCCATTCTATGGCAGCGACTTCAGAAACTGGCAGGTGATTCAACCGAACCGTCCGCAGTTGAAAAGCCTTGGCGCCAAAATACTTTGCATTGAGAAAATCCGGCCCCACGTACCCTTCGAACGCGCCATCATGGCGCTTCGGGTTTCTCCCGAAATGGTCGGCACGCAGTTTCATCCCGAAAGCGACCCGGCCAGCATGCGATGGCACCTGCACCATCCTGAGAAAAAGGACCAAATCATCGAGCGGTGGGGCATGACCAAGTACCAGCAAATGCAACGATTGGCCGACAACGTCGATGCCGTGGCGCGCACGCGGAAAGCCATTATCCCTGGCTTTATTGATTCTGCCTTCCGTGCACTGCGTCCAACAGGTTAAGTGCCAATTACTCGAGGCCACCGTGGATCAAGTGGCGCCAGACATTGTCTTGGTTTTGCAGCCGGGCACGTTCATCCGTCACACATTTTATCAGGTAATCCGAAACCTTGTCCACACCCATGCCGGCCAGGTGGGCGCCCACCGAATTGATGTCGAAATCGCAGGCAAAATTCAGAAAGTCGATGGCATAGGGAACCCCGTCCTTGACCAATAATTCGGTGGTATTGATCTCATAGCCCAGGGCCTTGTTCAGTTTTCGGACATACGCTTCAATCCGCGTCAGCAGTTCGGGGCCGAAAAAGTCCGGATCAACCGAATAGCTCCCCAGGCGCTCGCCGGCGACACGGTCCGGTGGTTCGAAACGAACCGTGGTGACATCGCCGGCGATGTAAAAACAGCGCGCAAATTGCTGGTAGGCGATGTCTTCCTGCAGCATGAAGACCAACGTCCGGCTGAGCCAATTACGCACCGCCATGTCTTGGCCGGCGTCTTCGGGGTAAACGGGTTTGGTATGGAATATTTCGTTGTTGTAGAGGTGGAAGAATTCATCCGGGTTATGGACCTTGCTGACCGCCAGCCAGCCACCGCCGGAGACAGGCTTTAGCCAGCACGGAAAACCGATGGTATCGAAAATGGCTTGCCATTCGGGATGATCCAGATACTTCAGGTTGCGCAGGGACTCGGCCGTGATGTCATACAACCGCGTCGAGCCGGCAATGGGCAGAAGGCAGGTTTTGGGTATCGTCAACCCAAGGTTGGCAGCCACTGTAAACCCCAAGTATTTATCGTCCGCGCTCCACAACAAAGGGTTGGGGATCACATAGGTGCCGTGTGCTACTGCGGCTTTGAGCAGGTACCGATAATAGGGGTAATCATGAGAAATGCGGTCGTAAATCAAATCGTAGGCCGGGGGTATGCCAAGGCGCCCGGCACCCATGATTGCCAATTCGGCCACGACGTCGCCCTTGCCTTTATGGTTTATGGCGTCCACCAGTGCATTGGGGAAATTGTCTTCCCGGCCTCTCAGAATTCCGATTTTTTTTGTCATCTTCAACCCCCATGCTTTGAATCGATCGTTGCTAGTGCGCGGCCATGATATGGTCGATGTTGGCAAACCGGGAAGGGGACTGGCTCCAATAGTCAATCACCGTCGGATGGTCGGGCCTGATGATCCAGGTGCCCTGATAGCTGTAGTCCGGTGAAAAGATCCTGATCATTACGTCTCCGCCGTTAAAGGTCCATTTGCGGCCGTCGTGGTAAATGTGTTCGATGCCCATTCCCTGGCGAGTCTTGATGTGAAAATGGTCTTCCGGAAGATCCCAGGAACTGTCGATGACAAACTGCAATACCTGCCATTTGTTGCCCGAGGCGAGAAAACCCTGGTTGGAGGCAATACCGGCATCGTTGGGCAGGCCGAAGGCCAGATGCCCCTGAAACTGTTGTGCCAATTGGTACAGTTCCGCCTCCCGGCTCGATTCATGGTGCAACGTGGTGGTGATATTGTGGATCAAGGCGTAACAGCGATGGTAGTCGTCTTGAGTACACACATCTCCCAGTTGTGCGGCCCCGGCCGAAAACCCCACCGTCAGTTTGCCGGCATGCTGGCGCTGTTGAAGCGCGTTCCTGAACCGATCATAATCATCGAAGAAATAACCGCCCATGGCATCATAGCGTTCGAAACCGATATCCACTTCGCCGCCGCCCAGAATGACGACTTCGGCATTGTCGACCATATTGAAAAAAAGCTCGGCATCCTGGCGCGACAGGTCATCGCTCCAGAAAAAGACCATGGGATTGAGGCCATAGGGGGTGAATTGGTCGAAATACCATTTGAAGGTGCCCCATGAAAACTCCTGAGAATCGCGGCTTTCCATGCCAAAAGGCAAATACAATACGCTTTTGTCGTGGGGATGTTCCAACGCACGCTGGACGATCCAATCACGGTGCAGGTAATCACAACGGTTGTGGGAACTGTATATCAAAGCGGTCGGTTTGAGATTCACGGGCACCTCCTTTGTTGCATAGACTTCAAGATTATGTTTTTGGACGGCGTTATCGGTCGTCGCAGTATTATCATACGGCTTCCTCCCTATAGCCTACCCCAAAAAATTATCTTAAGGCCTATAGAAGCTGTTGCATTTACCCGTCATGAGTCATCTTTCAGTAGAAACCGTAACGGCACATGAACCCGGGTACGCCAGGCCGTTTCGGAGTGTGGATCGCCGGCGTACCAGTTGGCGAGCCAGTCTAATCCGAACGTATAGCCTCTCTCCCTGATGATATGTTCCACACCCTTTTGACGTACAAGGTAACCGGCACTATTGGCTTCGTCACCGTAGTCCAGATATATTTTATGACCTCTTGGTTCGGGAAGCCGTGCCTTCAGGTATTTACCGAAAGACCGGTGTGGAATGGGCCAATGGGTTGAAAGGCAGCCTGCCCCGCCGAATATATGCGGATATTCACAGATCGCATACAACGAAATCAATCCTCCCATGCTCGACCCCATCAAAAAGGTAAACTCTCGCTCTGGGCGGGTGCAATAGCGACGATCGACAAAGGGTTTGAGCTCGTAGACCAAAAAGCGCAGGAATCGGTCAGAAATCGGTACGCCCCCATAACGCTTGATCACCCGGCTCCTCGACTGTTGGGACTGATGTTCGCAGAAGGGTCGTTGCGGCAGGTATTCACGCAATCGTTGCGGCGTGTTCCAGATACCGACCACAATGGTCGGTCGAATTTCCTTCTCCTGACAAAGGGTCGCCATGGTCTGATCCATGCCCCAATCGACACCAATGAAGGATTTTTGCGACTCAAAAAGATTCTGGCCATCTTGCATATAAAGGACATTATACCCGCCGGCATCGCCTTCGTCATAATTCGGTGGCAGCCAGACGTCAACATTGCGGGGATTGATGAACGTTGACGGCAGGCTTGGAAAATGATGGAGGGTGCCGATCAAATCGGCGTTTTTCACCGGGCTTAAATCCAGTTGAATTTTCGTCTCAATTGGTGCGCCATGATTGGTCGTTTCACAACAGGTCCGAATATCGTCAACAATTTTTAGATTCATTATATTTCAAACCAATTGGTATACGTCGTTGTCTTTCAGCATTTGCCTATCAATTGCAGATGTCATCACAAGGATGCATTAGCAGCAACGTCATCACCACATCAAGGACTAATCGTGTCCGTCTTGATGAGGGGGCGTGCCAGCATCTTTTCGTAAAGATCAATGTATTGACGCGCCGTAACCGCATGACTGAAGGTAGTGGCGCTATGGGTCATGACCCGTTCGATCTGGTTTTTTTTTATTTTCGAGTTGAGATTGAAGAATTTAATGGCTTCATCAATGACCCAGGACAGGCCATTGGAATCAAAATCTTTGAAAAGAAAACCGTTACCCGTGTTGTTAGTGACATCCATGTGCGTGATCGCATCATGGATCCCGCCGGTATCGTGGCCAACCGGCAGCGAGCCATAGATGGGGCCGATCATCTGGGGCAGACCGCAAGGTTCGAAACGCGACGGTATCAGCACAAAATCCGAAGCACCGTATGCCAATCGTGCCAAGCGCTCGTCGAAGTCGCAGATCGCTACCCGCCTGCTCAAATTGTGGAACTGCACGATGTCTTTAAAATGTTTTTGAAACTCCCCATTGGCAACGAAGACGATCTCCAGGTTCTGTTCCCAGTAGCGTGAAACCACATCATAGAGGATCTCCGCGAGCAGCTGGCAACCTTTTTGAACCGTGTCGAGACGGGAAGGCCAGAAGAAGAGGGGCGCCTGGTCAGCCTCATCCAGTCCGACTATTTTTTGAAGGGCACGCTTGTTTTTCTTTTTTCCGGTAACATGTTTTTTGTGATCGAATTCAAGTACCAGATCATCGTCGGTGGCGGGATCGAAGGAAGGGTCAGGGGCATTGAGGATGCCCACCGCACAGTCGGCGTTGAATTTATTGGCCAACTCCTGTTTCAATGGCGCCTCAACGAAATCATGTCGTCCTTCAATCAGCTCCCTCAGGAAGGTGGGGCTGACCGTATTGACAAAATGGGCGCCAAAAACACCGCTGCCGAGAAAGTCCACGGGATTGGATTCGCGTGTTCCCTCGTAGTCATAGGCCATGTGCGCATAATAAAGATGCTGCCAGAAATATGCCGAATCGATGCCACGCTCTTCGATATAAGCGAGCAGGGACTTCATGCTATAAATGTTATGGATCGTAAAAAGACAGGGGATACCCGCCTGCCTTGCCATGGCCGGAATCAGGCCAGTCATCCAGTCGTTGCAATGGATAAGATCCGGCCGCACACGGGGAACGATATTGTTGATGACCTCCCGCTGAAAGGCAAGGGCGATTTTCATGTTTTCGCCCCCGTAATTGGAGTAAACCCGATTCATGTAGAAAAAAGCCCTGTCCTCAGCCAGGTGAATCCGATCGTCAGGCATGATCTTTCGGATGGTGCTGATGTCCTTTTTGATAACCGGGGGCAGGTGGTGATTGAACATGGCGCGGTAATTCGGCAGCGCAACGTGAACATCGGCGCCTTGGTCAAACAGCGCACTGACCAAAGCGGCGGACACATCAGCCATCCCACCGGCCTTGGCCTTCAGGTAATTGGCGATATTACCCATATTGTCGGGTAAATAAGTGACTTCCGGTGTCACGATAAGAATCCGGGGATTGCGCTGGGCAGTGGTCATGAGCTGCGATTCCTTCAATGGTCAGTACGTTGGCTTTAATCAAGCCAGCAAATCGGTGCCATCCCCAATCCCGCCTCACGCTTGTCGGTCATGCCCAATTCTCTTTTTACCGCCATAATGGCTCCCATGTTGGAGAACCAGCCTCTCCCGGCAGCATCGTTTTTTATTTTCCGGGCAGGGTCTTTACTCGCGTAGTGAATGCGGCTAAGGGCCAGGATGCACCGGGCGGCATGGGGCGAATCGGGTACGGCCGGCGAACCCGCATGGAATACCAACCGGGTTTCGGAACAGAATCCCGCCAAGGCGTCGTGATCCGTCAATTCCTCATTGATATTGGGCATCACCGGCGTGGCCCAGAACATTTCCTGGGCCAGCATGGGCTCTTCGGAACAATATTTTTCCACCACGGCCAGATCAGGGCTGACGAACACCCCTTTGGAGCTCATCCCGTGCAGCGGCTTGACGGCCAATTGCTTCAACTGGTCCGGATCCTTGCGGAAGGATTCCAGCAGACTGGGGGTGATGCGCTGGGTCTGCGGTGCGACACCCACACCTTCCAGCATACACAGGTCGGTGATAGAGCTTTTATCGATCAGGTAAAAACCGGCGATATGTTTCGACAGATCCGACCAGAGGGCCGGCGTTGCATACAGTCGCCGGAGGCATTCGATGACCTCTGGCTTTCCTTCGGCTTTCATCTTTTTCAGGTAGGCTTTAAAATCCGCATCCACCAGCCTGGAAATGACCTTTTTCGTTGTTCCCGTTTGCCCTTCCCAGCGGTAACAAAGCTGGTCGCCTTTGAAAAACAGATCCTGGGGATCGAGAATCAGCGGCTCCTGGGAGGGATCACCCTGGCTCATAAATTT
>JAQYWF010000438.1 GCA_030145105.1 Desulfosarcina sp. | reverse complement strand
CACCCGCATCTGGCGGATCGTGTGCATGGACAGCCGGACCGGGTAGGTATCGATAACCGCCTGGATGTCGGCCCGATCGGCCGCCGGGATACGCATGTTGGTCAATTTTTCCAGCTGTTCGGTTTTTTTAATGGATATAAATGCGTTGCCGGGCAGGACGACTTCCATAATCGCCATCAGCATCAAGTGGGGCAGTTCGATACCGTTGACGGCGATCTTCCGGGTGCCGTCAGCCGTTGCCAACTGCGCGAGCAACTCGGAAAAAAATCCCTCGGGATCGCCGCCATGCCCGCAGGCGTCAAGCAACCGGCTGACTTTGGTGGCGCCGTCACCCGTTTGAACAATCCCATAAAACGAATGGCCGACGAGTGATTTGACGCCGAAATGGTCCAGGAAATCAACAAGCACGGCGACAAGGCTGGACAGCGGCACCTGTTTTTCTTCACCCGAGTGCTCGTACACGATCCGCATGAAGGTATCATCTTTCGGCATGCCCCTACCCTCCTTGAAGGCTGAATAAAAATTAGTGATTGACATTCGTTTATAAGTTTGTCATTTTAACTATTATAGTAACATCATTTCTATTATAGTGTGATAGTAAATCATCCCCAAACGGTATGTCAAAAGGAAAATATTATTTTTCAAAGTCCTTGGAAAAGGGATTGAAAATCCTGTCTCTTTTCAACCGGGACAGCCCCGTCATGACCCAGAGCCAAATCGCCAAGACGCTGGATCTGAACATGACCTCCACCTACCGCTACATCAACACATTGGTGGAATTGGGATATTTGGAAAAAGATTCGAAAACCAAGGAAATCCGGCCCGCGATTCTGTGCCTTCTGTTCTGCGCCAATCTGATGCGGGCCACGGATCATCTGAGGCTGATCAAGGAAGTCGTGGACCGGATCCACGGTGAAAAAAATATAAGCATCGATGTGGCCTTTGCGGTGGATGATACGTTGGTGCGCATCTATTACCGGGGGGCTGATGAGACATTGACTTACAGTCTGCCTGATTTTTCGAAAAACAGCCTGCACAACACGGCATTGGGCAAAGCATACCTGTCCGGTCTGCCCAACGAACTGATCGCTGAAAAAATAGCAGACATGGACCTTGTGCCCAAGACCACCAAGACGATTGTGGACAAAAGGATTCTTTTTAAAGAACTGAAGAAAGCCAAGGCGCGTCAATATGCCATGTCGGAGGAAGAGTATCTGCCCGGGCTGATCACCATCAGCGCCCCCCTGTTCGACCCCCTCACGGGAAAAGGGGTAGGCGCGGTCTGCTTCGATTTTTCGTTGCTCCAGCATAGCGCAGACGATGTCAAGGCAAAATATGGAGACATGATCCGAGAAACGGCGAGAACGCTTTCTGAACTCCTGCCGCCGGATAGAAGCCGAAGGGAATCGAAGTAAGCCTCAAGCCTGTTTAGCAGATACGCGATGCGTCATTCGGGAAAGGAGTAAAAAAATTAACTCTTCGAAATATTCTTTTACTTCTTTTATGCCGCGTTCGATGGGCACCTTGACAGGCTGATATAATTTCACTAAGGTTTTTTTGAGTGCCTCCTTTTTTATCATACCAAATTATCAGGGCAACACACCCATGAAATCTAACAGCTGGAAACCGTGGGCGCTGCTGGCGCCGTCTTTGAGCGCCGTGTTTTTTCTTCTGGTCATACCGGTATGTTTCATCATCGTTTACAGTTTCTGGCTGCGCGCGCCAAGCGGAGCGGACATTCCTGCATTCCAATTCGGTAATTACGCCAAGTTCTTTGAGGATTTCTTTTATCCGAAAATTCTCATTCGAACCATTCGTATTTCCTTCGAGACGGTCTTTCTTTGCCTCGTCATGGGCTATATCCCCGCTTACTATTTCTACCGCAGCGAAAGCCGCTATAAAAAAATCTTTCTTCTGCTCATTATGCTGCCATTTTGGGTCAGTTTCATCATTCGCACCATGAGCTGGATCAACATCATGGGTGATTCGGGACTGATCAACCACTTCCTGTTGAAGATCGGGCTGATCGAATCGCCCATATCGATGCTGTACAATGAGTTCACCGTTCTCATGGGATTGATCATGTACCTGCTGCCCTTCATGGTGCTCAATATCTATGTCAGCCTGGAAGGCATCGACAAGAGCCTTCTGGAAGCCGCCCGCTGCATGGGCTGCACCGAATGGCAGGCATTCCGGGAAGTGACGCTCCCTTTGAGCCTTCCCGGTGTCAGCGCCGGCTGCCTGCTGGTCTTCGTACTTACCGCCGGCACCTATCTGCCGCCCATGATACTGGGCGGTCCGGGCAACGACATGATCGCCAATCTGATTTTCAAGCGGGTGATCGGCACATTGGACTGGCCCTTCGGCTCGGCCATCAGCGTGATCCTGCTCTCCTTGTTGTTTGTGATCGTGTGGACTTACAATCGGTACCTGGGAATCAACCAGATCTTTAAAAGCTTGCAGGGGAATTAGACGATGAAACAATTCTCACCGGGATGGACATTGATCAGAATTTACACGATTCTCGTCTACGTGTTTTTGTTCGCCCCTATCGTCGTGGTCATCGTACTGGCATTCAACCCCAAGCAATTTGGTATCTTCCCCATGGAGGGCGTCAGTTGGCGGTGGTTCATCAAACTTGCCCAAAATGAATCGATCATCGATGCGTTTAAGAATTCTCTTGTCCTTGGATCGCTGACTGCGGTGATATCCACCGGCATCGGCATCCTTGCCGCCCTGGCCTTCATCCGATTCGAATTTCCCGGCAAAAACACCCTCAACACCCTGCTGCTCTCACCGATCATGATTCCGGAAGTGGTTCTGGGTGTAGCCTTACTGCTCTTTTTGCGCTTTCTTCAACAGCCCAAAAGCTTCGCGCTGCTGCTGATCGGGCACGTGGTCTTGACCCTTCCCTATGTGCTGTTGATCGTCCAGGCCAGGCTGGTGGGGATAAAGAAGGAATACGAAGAAGCGGCCAAATCTTTGGGCGCCAATGCATTTCAGACCTTCAGGGAAGTCACTTTTCCACTGTTGCTGCCGGCCATTCTGGCCGGTGCGCTTTTTGCCTTTACGATCTCTTTCGACGACATCACGGCAACGCTTTTCTGGGCTACGGCTCAGAACCAGACCGTTCCGGTCAAGATCTTCAGCATGTTGAGAAATTCGATCAGCCCGGAGATCAATGCTCTGGGCGCCGTCATGATCGTACTGACCGTCACCACCCCCCTGCTTGCAGGCTATCTGTCCCGCAAGTTCTCAAAGATAAAGGATTAAGATCTTAACCTGACAACCATCAGCTGAAAGGAGTACCAATGGCCATCGTAACGAAAGAAAAACTGGATCGGGTTTACGACGCGTATAAAACCGGCAAGCTCAGCCGCCGTCACTTCCTCAAATATCTCGGCCTTGCCGGCGCGTCCATCGGATTGGTCGGCTCGCCCTTTGGGAATGCCGTCAAGGACGCCTGGGCAGCCAAATCCATTCGCTTCGATGGATGGGGGGGCTCGGTATCCGAGGCATTTAAAGAACACGCCTTCAAGCCCTTTACCAAAGCCACGGGTAT
>JAQYWF010000028.1 GCA_030145105.1 Desulfosarcina sp. | reverse complement strand
GTCTCCGGTCGCTTTTTAAAGCAGTTTTCGCGACAGGTAGCGGTCGAAGGCATATTCTATGGCACCGTCCGGGTTTAGAATAATAGTGTCTGCCAGCTTGGCGTTCTGGGCGGTGGCGAACGTCAGGTAAGTATTCACCGCTTCCATCAGCTCCTCCTGGGTGAAGCGGGGTTTGGAAATATTCAAGGCGGCGGCGGCCACCAGGCCATGGGGCGTGACCACGGTCTGTTTGTCGATGGCGTTGATGATCCGCCATCCCAGGCTACGGCACAGTGCATTTATATCTTTTCGGGCCATGCGGTCCAGTGCCATCGGAGCGTCAGCCAACAGATCACGGGTAGAGATGGGATCGTGGAAGTTGATATAGATTTTTCCGTAACGCTTTTTCAAAAAGCGCCGGGCACGGATTACTTGACCGAGGTTCTCATCTTCTTTTTTGCCGCCTTCCACTTCGTGAACGTAGGCGTGTTCTTCAACAATCCGGTCATAGCCGATATAAACGGGAACGAAGATCATATCTTCACAGGCCCCATTGCGATAGGCATCCAGAAGAATGGAGATCAGGCCTAACTTGGGAATGAGCAGTTTGCCGGTTCGGCTCCTTCCCCCCTCGATAAAAAGCTCGATATGAAAGCCCTCTTCCAGGAGTTTATGGATATAGGCGGAAAAGACCCGGGCATAAAGCACCGCCCCCTTGAAGGTCCGTCGCAGAAAAAACGCACCGCCTCCACGAAAAATTGGACCCATCGGCCAAAATGACAGGTTCTTGCCAGCGGCAACATGCGGGCAGGGCATGTTGTTCTGGTAGAGTACGTAGGACAGGATCAGATAGTCGATATGGCTCTTGTGGCAGGGAATCAGAATCAGCGGCCCTTTTCTGGACATGGTCTTGACCTTTGCCAGGCCGGCCCTGTCGATGACGGCGCCGTCGAACATGGAGTTGATGATCCACCCCACCACCGATGACATGATGCGGATTATGGTTGGGCTATAGCGTGCGGCGATTTCATCCAGATACCCATCAGCTTTCCTGCGGATTTCATAGATCGGTTCCTGCCGGGATGCGGCATGCTTTTTAATGAAGGTTCCCATTCGGTCACTGGTGAGAATGGATTCCTTCAGCTCTTCGTTGGATTTCAAGATCGGTCCAGTGATGCTCTGTCGGTGACGGTTGTGCTGCAACAGGAGCTGTCGCCTCAACTGAAGGGCTTGGTAATCAATGGTTTTCTCCGGTTGGACGGATTGGCCAAGCCACTGCCGCAGGTTCAGCGGCCGGGAAAGTTCTACAAAAATTTTACCGGGATACCGGATCAGGGTGACGATCTTTCTTAACATTCCCGGGCGTTGTGAGGTACCGAAAAAGGTGTCCACCAGGCTGGGAACTGCAGGCAGGGGCTTCTTACCGAAAAACATCATTTGGGGGACCAGGTAGATGGGCCGGTCAATCTGTTTTTGCATCTGGATCAGGTAACTCAGCGGATCGGTTTTCTCCTTAACGAACCGACGATAGAACCCTTTTTTTTCAACCAGTGAGATAAAGCCGCAACCCGATTCGAGAAGGGCGCGTTGGTAGTAACCACTGCGATAGGGGTCCAGGATTCGGTGGCGTTGAACCAGCTCATATAGGTAGGCCAGCACAATGCGGAATATCCGCGACAGTGGCTGCCAGAGATAAATGGCGGAATCGACGGCCAGTTGCGGCACCGGCAGGCGCAATTGTCGATACCGGGTATGGGCAAAGAGAAATTCGAAGCGACTCTTATATTTGGTTGTATAGACGATAATCGCCCTATCGGGGATGTTTTTAACGATGTCCGCCTGTTCACCGCCCATGAATATCCCTGAAAACAGGCGATTTAGAAAAAGCGCGGAAAAGGTCCCGGTGGGTGATGGCAGAAAACAGAAATAGTGGTCGTTTGAATCCTTAAGCAGACGGTTGATCCATTTGTGAATCTTCAGCGCAAGAGAAGAAACCGAAAGTTTTTTTGGATTGTTCTTCATTTGAGAATGTAAGATTCCAAGACGGTTGGACATTGATGGTATTTCAAAAAAATAACAGAAGCCTTGACCCTTTGCAACGTCATATTCATCGGGTAAAAATATGCTTGCGCTACCGTGGCTTCTATGTTATTTCCATAACTTGATAGCGTCACTACCAAGTTGCTATCTAATTGAAATCCCATTGATATCTCAAAGAACACGAAACGCCCGGAGAAAACGAAGATAATCGCCAAGCACGTCGAGTCGTCGCAGCGTTATGCGCATGGATGGGCCGATGAAGCCATTTTAATTTGACTAACTCAAAAAGGTTCAAGAAGGAGGATGATTTTCTATGAAAACGTTAATTGGTGGAGCGGTGGCAGCGGTCTTAGGCTTGATCGGCCTGTCGGTATGGTTCGGTGAATTTCTTCAACTTCTGGCCGGTGCGATCCCGGTGATGCTGTTGCTCGGCGGTGGACTTGCGCTCTATCTGGGATTTGATGAACTCAAAGATACCTGGAAAAAGGACGACAATACAGCTGATGACGGCGCCGCCGATGACGATGCCGAGAAGTACAAACAAGAGATTGACGAACTCAAGAAAGAGATTGAGACCCTGAAAACCGAAAAATAGACCCGTCCAGATCCCGAAATTGAAAATGCTGCCCCGAGCGGTTTACCGCTCGGGGCTTTTATTTGTATATATATACCGTTTCAATCATCTTCGTGTATGCCGACAGTGGCGCTTCCCAAGCAGAAATGATGGTCGTCAACGGTGTTCCGGTTTCGATCTGAAACCGGATCTGGCGGTCACCTAGAATCAAGTCCATGGGCAGACGTTCGTATTCGTACTCGTAGGGTGGCTGCTTGTAGGCAAAGCGGTCGGGGTAGTTCTGGTGTATGGCCTGATAGAACGCCAGTGACAGGGCGTAGGATGAATAGACACCCGGGTCGGTGACATGGATTTGAAACCCGTTGCACGAATGCCCCTCCCATTTGTTGGATGTGGGTTCAAATACAACCGGTCTGAGCACGGCTCCGTTCAAAAGGCTCGTGTCGATATTCTCCATCAGCCGATCGGGTGCTAAAAACGGTGCCCCGAAAACCTCGAAGGGTAGGGTGGTTCCCCGGCCTTCCGAGATGTTGGTGCCTTCCCAGATCACCTGGCCCGGATAGACCATGGCAGACGCCGGTGTCGGCAGATTGGGCGACGGCGCCACCCAGGGCATACCGGTCTGGCTGAACGTCATCGCTCTTTTCCAGCCTTGCATGGAAACCACCTCAAGGTCGCAGCCGATGCCAAAGCGGGTGTTGAACAGGACCGCCAATTCGCCGATGGTCAGGCCATGCCGCATGGGGATGGGGTAGCGGCCCACGAAAGATGAACAGCCGGGGGCCAGTAGATTACCTTCCACCTGAAGCCCGCCCAACGGGTTGGGCCGATCCAGGACGATGATTTTTTTATCGTATTGCCGTGCCGCCTCCATGCAGTGGGAGAGGGTGTAGATAAAGGTGTAGACACGGGTGCCCACATCCTGAAGGTCCACCAGCATTATGTCTATGGGGTCCATCATGGGGCGCGTGGGAATGCGGGTATCTCCGTAGAGGGAAAACACCGGCAAGCCGGTCACCGGATCCAACCGGTCGGCAGATTCGATCATATTATCCTGTCTTTCCGCGTAAAAGCCGTGCTGGGGTGAATACAGGGCTTTTAGTTGGCCCGGAAAGGCCCGTCGAATCCGCTCACGGGCATGCGTGTAACGGCTGTCTACCGATGCCGGATTGCACAGCAATCCGATACGCTGGTGTTTCAGTGACGTTGGCGGTGATTCGCAGAATATTTCAAGACCGGTCTTTACCGCTGTCATCTGGATCGATCCTTTGCTGGGATTGGGTTCACAGCGACTCGGTGAGTTCATTGTCTATTAGCACACCACATCTGCCAGTAAAAGGTGAAATCCATTGGTAGGCCCAAATCCCTTGACACATCCGGTTTTTAAAAATAAGTAATTCACTTCTTGTTTTGTGCTCCCGAAAACAGGCCGCATGGTCCTGATATCTTCTGGTATGCATACGCCACTTGCCGGACGGCGAGTTCAACGATTAACAAAGGGCCCATTGTCAGTTGGAACTTGAACTCAGCGGTATCGTGATCATTGTCGGCGCATACGGCAGCGGAAAAACCGAGGTGGCCATCAACCTCGCCGTTCATATGAATGCAGCGGGAACAGCGGTTCGGTTGGCTGATCTGGATCTGGTCAATCCCTATTTCAGGAGCCGAGAAGCTCGCCAGGCGCTGCGCCGCCTTGGCATTGACGTGGTGCTGCCGCCCGCCCGGTATATGCAGGCAGACCTGCCCATTCTCACCCCCGAGGTGTCCGGCATGTTGAGACATCCGTCGGGACTGACCTTGCTGGATGTGGGGGGAGACGACGTGGGTGCAACGGTCCTGGCGGCGCTTGCCGATCCGATGAGGGGGAAAATACCGCAGGTTCTTCAGGTGATCAATCCCAATCGCCCTTACACGGATACGGTAAGGGGTTGCCTGAAAATGCGAAAAGCGATCGAGGCTAAAGCCAGGATGACGATCACCGGCATCATCGGCAATGCCAATTTCATGGAAGAGACCACCGAACAGGATATTCTGGCGGGGCACGCCTTTGTAAAACACGTGGCTGAGGCCGGCAACATACCCCTTATGTTCATCACCACGCCAGCGGCACTGTTGACCCGGCTTGACAAAAAGGATATCCATTGCCCGGTGCTTGCACTGAGGCGGCAGTTGGTGCCACCCTGGAAGCAGGCTGACGCGTTGGGCGCATCGGATTCAAAAGGCTGAACCGCGATAGCGACCGAATTGGAAATCGATTTTAATCCTTACGGTGCTGCGCAGCACCGCCGTTACAGGCAGAACATTCCCCGCGGCTTGCCGAGGGCAGGGTTCAATCCGCCAAAAGGACATCCCGACCGTCTTGATGCAACACGAGACCATCCACCGGCATGCCGGCCATCCAAATGCACGGCATTGCCGCATTTCCAATGGAGCACGATCTCATCGCGATAAGGAGCAGCTATCAATGGCGTATCAACACTACATCGAAAAAGACCGCTGCAAAGGCTGCGGCCTGTGCATCACCGTATGTCCCAAAAATGTTCTGGAAATATCCCCTGATGTAAATACGAAAGGCTACTACCCGGCATTTCAGGCGCGTCCAGAAGATTGCATCCACTGCACCATGTGCTGTATCATGTGTCCGGATGTGGCCGTTACCATCAAAGAAACCGAAGAACCGAACGCCTAAGGGCGGTAAATGGAGGAGTACCATGGCAAAGGTATTGATGAAGGGAAACGAGGCCATTGGTGAGGCAGCCATCAGGGCCGGTTGCCTGAACTACTTCGCCTATCCCATCACCCCGCAGTCCGAAGTGGCCGAATATCTAGTCCGTCGTATGCCGGAGGTCGGGGGTGTTTTTCTGCAAGGGGAGAGCGAGGTGGCTGTGGGCTACATGATTTTTGGGGCCGCCGGAGCCGGTGAACGGGTCTTTACCACCTCCTCCAGTCCGGGAATCAGCCTCATGAGCGAAGCCATCAGCTACATTGCTGCGGCCCAGTGTCCGGCCGTCTTTGTGAATATCATGCGCGGCGGACCGGGATTGGGAGGTATTTTGCCTTCCCAAGCGGACTATCTTCAGGCCACCAAGGGCATCGGCCACGGCGATTGCCGTCTGCTGGTGATGGCACCGGCCAGCGTTCAGGAGGCCGTTGAGATGGTCATGAAAGCCTTCCCCTTGGCTGAGAAATACCGCAATCCGGTGATGATTCTGGGCGACGGCCTCATCGGGCAGATGATGGAGCCGGTGGAATTCCCTGACCATCTGAAGACGGAGGCGACCAACAAGGATGCATGGGCCACCAACGGCATGGATCACCGCAATAGCAAAACCCGCAATCTAGTCAAATCCCTGTTTTTGGACCCGGTTCAACTCAACGACAACAACCTGGTGCTGAAAGCCAAATATGACCGCATGCGTGCCGAAGAGGTGATGTCCGAATCATACCATACCGACTGCGACTATAAGGGGCTTATCGTCAGCTACGGCACCATGAGCAGGGTGTGCCGCACAGCCGTCGACATGTTGAAGGCTGAAGGCATCGACGTTGGCATGGTCCGCCCCCCAGACGGTTTTTCCGTTTCCCGAAAAGGCCGTTGCAGAGGCAGCGATGAAGCCGTCGTGCACCCATGTGCTGAGCATCGAGATGAGCATGGGCCAGATGGTCGAGGATGTTGAGCGCAGCGTCAAGGGACAGGTTCCGGTCAGCTGGTACGGAAAGTGTGGCGGTGATATCCCCACCCCCGAAGAGGTCATCGACGTGGTAAAGCAACGTATCGCCTGATCGATACGCAGTCCCCAAGGGATTTCAGGCTCACAAGCAAGGAGTATAGGTAAAATGGGAAAGACGTTTAAGAAACCGGAGGCCCTCTCCGATACCCACACCCACTACTGTCCAGGATGCACCCATGGGGTGATCCACCGGCTGGTGGCCGAGACCATCGACGAACTGGGCATCCGGGGACGCACGGTGGGCATCGCCCCCGTCGGCTGTGCCGTTCTAGCATACAACTACTTCAACTTTGACTTTCAAGAGGCGGCCCACGGCCGTGCACCGGCTATGGCCACCGGCATAAAGCGGGTGCGGCCAGACCTGATGGTGTTCACCTACCAGGGAGACGGAGACCTGGCCAGCATCGGCATGGGCGAGATCATTCACGCGGCCAACCGCGGCGAGAAATTCACCACCATTTTCGTCAACAACGCCATTTACGGGATGACCGGCGGTCAGATGGCACCCACCACCATGCCGGACCAGCGCACCAGCACCTCTCCCTTTGGCAGAAAGGTCGATGAGGTTGGCATGCCCATCAAGATGGCCGAGCTGCTGGCCGCCCTGCAGACACCGGCCTACATCAGCCGCCAGACCGTGATCAAACCCAAATATATAAACAAGGCAAAAAAATCAATAAAACAGGCATTTACATATCAATTAGAGAACAAATGCTTCAGCCTTGTCGAGGTGGTCAGCACCTGTCCCACCAACTGGGGCATGACGCCGGTACAAGCGGTGGAATGGACCGAAAAGACTCTGCTGGCATATTACCAACCGGGGGACTACAAAGTTCCGGCATGACGAATGGATCAGCCATACCGGACGTGACTGAAGGAGGCACAATGCAGAGCGAAATTATGTTCGCCGGATTCGGAGGACAGGGCATACTCTTAATCGGCAAGGTTCTTGCGCATGCCGCCATGGAGGAGGGCTTCGAGGTGGCCTGGGTTCCTTCTTACGGGCCTGAAATGCGCGGAGGAACGGCCTATTGCACGGTGGTGATCAGCGATCGGCCCATCGGTTCACCGATCATCAAAAATCCGCTTCACTTGGTGGCCATGAACGGCCCCTCCCTGGAAAAATTTGCCCCGACGGTTAAAAAAGACGGCATCATCTTTATCAACAGTTCGCTGATCGCCTTTGGGGCGAACCGTGACGATGTGGATGAACTGCGGGTGCCGGTGGTGAACATCGCCAAGGATCTGGGTAGCGTGAAGGCCGCCAACATCGTGGCCCTTTCCGCCTTCGTTTCCCGCAGTGGCATCGTTCCCATGGAAACGCTGAAAAACTGCATTAAAGAAGAGTTCAGCAAAAAACCCAAATTGATCCCTTTGAATATGGAAGCGGTGGCTGCCGGTGAGAAGGCTGCCCAGAAATAGACCCATTCCACGCCCTGGGGTGCAGTGGTATGTTGCCAAGCATACATCAACGGCCGGGCCTAGCGCCCGGCTGTATTTTTCGACCGGTGGTGGACCATGAAGTTTACAGTTCCCGATTACATTCAGGCCATCGAGCCCTATGTGCCCGGCAAGCCGCTTGAGAACCTGGAACGAGAATACGGCATCAGTGATTCGGTCAAGCTGGCTTCTAACGAAAACCCGTTAGGACCTTCTCCGAAGGCCTTGGCGGCCATTCGCAACGGTTTAGCCGCGCTTCACCGCTACCCGGACGGTGCCGGTCACCTGCTGACTCGCAAGATCGCCGTCGCCAACGGTATTTTGCCGGCGAATGTGGTGATCGGAAACGGTTCGGACGATATTATCGCCCTGTTGGTGCGGGCCCTGATACGGCCCGGCGACCGGGTGATCGTGCCGCGCCCCTCATTTCTCATGTACGCCATTACGGCCAGCGCCGCCGGTGCCCGGGTGGACGCCGTGCCCCTGAAGGACCTGGCCATGGATCTTGACGCCATGGCCGAACGGGTGACCACCGGCACCCGTTTGGTGTTCGTGTGTAACCCCAATAACCCGACCGGCACTGTGGTCACCCAGACATCGTTTGACCGATTTATGACCCGGCTGCCAGAGGATGTGGTCGTTGTCGTGGATGAGGCCTATATCGAGTTTGCCAGCAATCCAGATTGTCTGATAACCGGGCAGCCGTCCGACGTGAACCGCCCATTGGTGACCCTGCGCACCTTCTCCAAGGTATATGGCCTTGCCGGGTTGCGGGTGGGGTACGGCATCATGCCGGCTTCACTGGCGGAGCTTCTCAATCGGGTTCGACCACCCTTTAATGTCAATAGTATGGCTCAGGCTGCGGCCGCTGCTGCCCTCGATGATCAGGCGTTTCTGCAGCAGACGGTAGGGCTGGTTCATCGGGGGCTGCGCGACTTGTATGACGCCTTGGAAAGGTTGGGCCTGACCTACTTTAAAACCGAGGCCAACTTCTTTCTCATCGACGTTGGGCAACCGGCGGATGTTGTGTTTGAGAACATGCTGCGGCAGGGTGTGATCGTCAGGTCCATGCGCGCTTACGGTTTCCCCACCTATATCCGCATCAACGTGGGGCTCGAACCGGAAAACCGGCGTTTTCTGCGCGCGCTGGAAACGGTTCTCTCTCAAAAAGAGGCTTAATAGCGGATTTTTCATAGGTAACGCCAAATGGCCAATCAACCGATGCTGCTGATTACTATCGACGGACCTGCCGGTGCCGGAAAGACCACGGTCAGCAAAATGCTGGCCCGGACACTGGGGTACCGATACCTTGATACGGGGGCCTTGTACCGGGCTGTCGCCTTTGGGGTCCGTGCGGCCGGTGTCCGACCGGATGATGATCGGGGGCTCGGTGATGTCTGTAATACATTGCGACTCAGCATTGAGGGGGATCGATTGGTTTTAAACGGTGTGGACATTACCCATCGGATCCGTTCCCCCGAGATCAGCATGCTGGCATCAGCCGTTTCGGCACGCCCGGTGGTGAGACAGGCACTGCTGAGCATCCAGCGGGAGATGGCACGGACCGGAGGCCTGGTGGCCGAGGGCCGGGATATGGGAACAGTGGTATTTCCCGAAGCGGACCTCAAATTTTTCCTGGATGCCACGACACGGCAGCGCGCGTTTCGACGCTTTGCGCAATACGAGAAAGGAAATGGTCAGACACTCGAGCAGATCGAGCAGGATATCCGCCGCAGGGATCAAAACGACAGCAGCCGTGATATTGCACCGCTGAGGCCGGCCGACGATGCGATCAAGATTGACTCGACGAGCATGACCCCCCGACAGGTGGTCGGCTCGATGATGGCATGTGTCGGACCATTGAGGGAATAGGGTTTTCATTTCTTCGGGTATATCAACATAAAATATAGAATTCAGAAACTTAAAACTTAATACATAAAACGATAGATTGCCTTACACACACCGCATTTCATCAAGTGGCCAAGGTTAAATCACTTTTATATTGCATTTCACTATACATTTCTGTATTCTCTTCAGGCTATACTGTAGGCGGTAGCGTTTACAGTAAAATAAAAGCGGCTAAGGGGGTAATCATCAGTCAATGGACAACTTTGTAGACAACGAATCAACTGAAGAACCGATCGAGGATTCAACTGAAGAACCGATCGAGAAAGACAGTGTTACCGGCGAAAGCATGGCTGAACTCATGGATCTGTATGAGGAGAGCTTCAAGCGATTTGCCGAGGGTGAGGTGGTCAACGGAAAGATCATCTCTGTGGACAAAGACCATGTCTTGGTGGACATCGGCTACAAGTCAGAAGGCCAGATTCGCATCCGGGAATTCGAAGTGGACGGCATAGTCAGCGCTCAAGTGGGCGACACCGTCGAAGTCATGGTGGAGTGGTGGGACGACGAGAATGAGGTGGTCGTTCTGTCCAAGGAAAAAGCCGAGAAGGTCAAGGTATGGGACGACATCAAGAAACGTCACGAAGCCGATGATACCATCACCGGAACCATCACCAACCGCGTCAAGGGTGGATTTTCCGTGGATATCGGCCTTCAGGCATTTCTGCCCGGATCGCAGGCGGATCTTCGACCCATTCGCAACTTGGATGAAATGGTCGGCAAGGAATTCGATTTCAAAATTTTGAAATACAACCGCAAACGCAGCAACATTGTTCTTTCCAGGAGAGTCCTTCTGGAAGAAGAGCGTGAAAGCAAACGGGCCAAAACCCTGACCACCATTCACGAGGGTAAAGTGGTCTCCGGTATCGTCAAGAACCTGACTGAATATGGCGTGTTTGTCGATCTTGGCGGCGTGGACGGATTGTTGCACATCACCGATATCTCCTGGGGTCGGGTCAAGCACCCGTCCGAGTTGTTCAGTGTGGGCGACGAGATCAATGTCAAGATCTTGAGCCTGGACCTGGAGCGTGAGCGCGTTTCCTTGGGTATGAAGCAGCTTAGTGAGGATCCATGGGCCAGCGCCATCGACAAGTATCCCGTGGGTTCGCGTATCAGCGGCAAAGTGGTGAGTCTGACCGATTACGGCGCATTTGTCGAGTTGGAAGAAGGTATCGAAGGCCTGATTCACGTATCTGAAATGTCCTGGACACGCAAGGTCCGCCACCCCTCCAAGGTGGTCTCCGTGAGCGAAATCGTGGATGCCCTCGTGCTGGATATCAAGCCGGAAAACCGGCGGATTTCCCTGGGGATGAAACAGGCTGCACCCAATCCCTGGGATGTGATCAGCGACAAATATCCGGTGGGTACGACCATCGAAGGAAAAATAAAGAATATCACCGACTTCGGCCTGTTCATCGGAATCGATGAGGGTATCGACGGCCTGGTCCATATTTCAGACATCTCCTGGACCAAGCGCATCAAGCATCCCTCCGAAATCTACAAGAAGGGTGATGTGATTCAGGCCATCGTTCTTGAAATCGATAAGGGGCAGGAACGATTTTCACTCGGAATCAAGCAGTTGCAGGCCGACCCGTGGGATACGGTTGCCGAGCGCTATGAGGTGGGCAAGGAAATCACGGGTACCATCACCAATGTAACTGATTTCGGGGTCTTCGTTGAGCTTGAGGAGGGCATCGAAGGGCTGGTGCATGTTTCCGAAATCAGCAAAGAGAAGATCAAAACCCCGGTGGGCCAGTTTGACGTGGGGCAGGTGATGACCGCCAAGGTCATGAACATCAACAGCGACGAGCGGCGCATCGGTCTCTCCATCAAGCGTCTCGATATGGAAGATGATCAGGAACTGCTGACCGATTACGTCACCAAAATGGGGCCGGTAACCTCCAGTTTCGGCGAAATCCTTCGTGAGAACCTGCAGGAAAAACTCAACAACGACGAACAATAAATTCATTGACTCAAATCATGAATGCCGGCGGTTTGCCTGAAAGGCCCGCCGGCATTCATCGTCATGAACCGCCAGGCGCGGTATACCCGGTCGTTGCCGCCCGCTCCGCCTATTTCGACCTGCCTTCTCTATCCAACGCTCATGGCCTGCTGATTGCGCCGGCTGAGGCTTTTCCGATCTTGCCTGGACCTGCACCGAAAGAAGGACACTGACATGTTTTCCAGACGCCATCCCTACCTTTTTTTCTTACTGGTTTCTTTTGCCATTTTTACCGGTCTTACACTGGGTGTCATGGCCATGGCGTCCTGGATGGCTCGGGGGGGCGGCGGTTTCGACGGCGAGGCGGTGGGGGTCATTGAAATAGAAGGGGCGATTGCCGATGCGCGGGATACGATCGAGAACATCCGCCAGTTCCGTATCGATGAAGACATCAAGGCCATCGTGATACGCATCGATTCTCCCGGCGGTGCCGTAGGGCCATCTCAGGAAATTTACCGAGAGATTCGCAAGACCGTTGAAACCAAAAAGGTTGTCGCCTCCATGGGCGCTGTGGCCGCCTCTGGCGGCTACTACGTGGCTTGCGCGACTGACGGCATCATGGCCAACCCGGGTACGATCACAGGCAGCATCGGGGTCATCATGGGATACACCAACTTTCGGCAGCTGTTGGACAAGATCGGTATGGTGCCCGTGGTTATCAAGAGTGGGCCTTACAAGGATACGGGTTCACCAACCCGGGAAATGTTGGACGACGAGCGTGAAATCCTGCAATCCATTACCAGTAACATCCACGAACAATTTGTCACGGCCATTGCCGAAGGCAGAAAAATGGACCGTGCACAGGTAGAATTGGCCGCCGACGGGCGCATTTTCACCGGTGAAGACGCCAAGGCCCGAGGATTGGTGGACCGTCTTGGCAATTTTGAAGATGCCCTTGAATGGGCCGGAGAATTGGGCGGTATTGATGGTGAAGTGGTTCCGGTTTATGCCCGCGACGAAAAACTGTCACTACTTCGCTACCTGATGTCCTCATCGATATCCGACTGGATGTCCAGGGTCATTCACCCCGGGATCTATGCCGAATACCGCTACCTGCCTGAAGGGCCTTGATCCGAAAAGGAAAGCGTATGCGAATCATCGCGGTGGCCATGGCTAAGGGGGGAGTGGGGAAAACGACGACAGCTGTAAATCTTGCCCACGGGCTGGCCCTGGCAGGCAAGCGGGTGCTGCTCGTCGATTGCGACACCCAGGCGCAGACCACGACCTTCCTCGGTATTTCGCCTCCCCACGGATTGTATGAGTTCATTACCGGTCACGACGGCAACGGCAGGACAATTTTAAAGAAAGAGGCCATTCACGCGGCCCGCCACAATCTATGGGTGCTGGCCGGCGGTATCAAGCTGGTGGAGCTTAAAAACTGGTTGGGCGAGCAGCCTCGCGAACATCGGCATGCCATATTACACCAGAGCCTTACACCGAAAAACAACGGGCTGGATTACCTGATTTTCGACTGTGCACCAGGGTGGGACGTTCTTAGCGTAAACATCCTCATGGCCGCCAAGGAGGTGCTGTGTCCGGTGGCACTGCAGGGACCCGCCCTGGAGGGTCTTAAAACCTTCTTCGGGTACCTGGTTTCTGTTCAGCAACTGAATAAATCCCTTCGGCTCAAGTATATCCTGCCCACCATGTTCGACCGCCGAACCCGTCAGAGCCATGACATCTACAATCGGCTCAGGCGTCTTTTCCGCAAACAGATCTGCAATCCCATCCACCACAACGTCCGTTTATGCGAGGCGCCGGTGGTCGGGCAGAGCATATTCGAGTTCGCCGACAGCGCATCGGGTGCAAAAGACTACCGAAAGCTGGCAGAAAGGTTGATCGATGACGGCATCAGACAACAAGACCATCCCCGACTTTTTTGACGAAAAACGCATGGACCCGGTTTCCGTGGCGACAGGACGCCCGGTATCCAAAATGGCGGATTCCAAACCGGTGGTGCCCAAAAGAAAGGCCGGGTTTTATTTCTCAGAAGCTTTGTTGGACCGGTTTACCCGTAAATTCCATCAGTTGAAACTCGACGGGGTACCCGTCGACAATAAGTCTGCTTTGGCCGAAATGGCCCTTCACTTTGCGCTGGACGATTTGGACCGGGGAGAGGCCAGCCAAATGCTCAAACGATTAGCAGGCTGTTGAAAAACTATTGCGCTTGGCCATACGGCGTTAAAATTCGACTCAAAATGCTCATTTATCAAACATAAACTGCGCTTTTTCGCCTAATTTTGCCTTGTCTTGCCTGCGCTCATGACGTTTTTCAACAGCCTGTTAGACAGCCCTATGTGAACAGGCTGACATCTCCCAATCCTTCACGGATGATTTCAGGCATATCCTGCTCCAGAGAGACCACGCTGGAGGGCATGCCCGACACTGGGCCCCCGTCGATCACCGCATCCAGTCTTGACCCGAAGTGATCGTTGATCAGGGAGGCGTCGTGAAAGATCTCACCGTCTGCCGCGGTGGCACTGGTGGAGATCACGGGGTTGCCCAAGGCCTCTACCAGGGCGAGACAGATGTTGTTGGCAGGGACACGAATGCCGGCTGTTTTGCGTTTGGTGAGCATGATCTTGGGGACCAGTTTGGATCCTGTCAGAATGAAGGTATAGGGGCCGGGGAGAAGCCGTCTCATGGTTTTATAGGCATAGTTGGAGACTTTCGCATACTGGCTGATGTTTTTCAGGTCGGCGCAAATGAAGCTGAATGGCTGATTTTTACTGCGCTGTTTGAGTTGGTAGATTCGTTCAATGGCCCGTTTGTTCAAGATATCGCATCCGATGCCGTAGTAGGTATCGGTGGGATAGGCAATCAACCCCCCGCTTTTCAATATGCCCGCCACCCGGCCGATCAGTCGTTGTTGGGGATTGTCTGGATTGATGGTGAACAGCATGGCGGTGTCGAGGCTCCAGTCGGTAATAAGATTAAAGATTGAGGATGACGCCCATGGCCGATCGCGTCTGACTTGGGCGCACGCCGTTTATAACAAAGAGCACAATTTATTACGACCCGCCGGGGGTGTCAAGCAGCCAAATAAAGATTGATAAAGCACCCTTCATTTGTTAGCTTGCCAAATTTCCATCTGAATGCGGAGGATCCCATGACCAACCTGATCGCAGAGGAGGCGTACTCCTTTGATGATGTCTTACTGGTGCCTAACTATTCCGATATCCTTCCCAAGGATGTCGATACCCGAACCCGCCTGACCCGTGAATTGACGCTGAACATTCCCATCGTCAGTGCGGCCATGGATACGGTGACCGAAGCACAGACGGCCATCACCATGGCCCGTGAAGGGGGCATCGGATTTATCCACCGGAATATGAGTGTCAAACACCAGGCCATGGAAGTGGACCAGGTCAAAAAATCGGAAAGCGGCATGATCGTCGACCCGCTGACCATCGGCCCGGACCGGCCCATTGAAGAGGTGATGAAGCTGATGGCCCATTACCGCATCTCCGGGGTTCCGGTGACCCGGGGCGATCAGCTGGTGGGCATCGTCACCAACCGGGACCTGCGCTTTGAAACGGACATGACCAAAAAGGTCAGTGACGTCATGACCAGCAAAAACCTGGTGTCGGTGAGTGAGGGCATCAGCCTGGAGGAGTCCAAGAAGATGCTCCAGGCGCACCGCATTGAAAAGCTGCTCGTGGTGGACAAAAACGAGCGGTTGACCGGATTGATCACCATCAAGGATATCGAGAAAATAAAAAAATATCCCAATGCCTGCAAAGATGCCATGGGGCGGCTGCGGGTGGGTGCCGCCATCGGTGTGGGCGAAGACATGATGCCCAGGGCAGAGGCCCTGCTCAAAGCCGGTGCCGACGTCATCGTTATCGATACCTCCCATGGGCACTCGGGCAACGTCATCCGGGCGGTCCAACGACTGAAGGGGGATTTCCCCGCCTTGCAGCTTATTGCAGGCAACGTGGGCACCGGTGAAGGTGCCCACGCGCTGATCGAGGCCGGTGTGGATGCGGTCAAGATCGGCATAGGTCCGGGATCCATATGCACCACGCGCATTGTGGCCGGTATCGGTGTACCCCAGATCTCCGCCATTATGAACTGCCGGGAGGTGTCGGATAAGACGGGGGTACCCCTGATGGCCGACGGCGGCATCAAATTTTCCGGCGACATCACCAAGGCCATCGGTGCCGGCGCCCATACCATCATGGTCGGCGGCCTGTTCGCCGGTGCCGAGGAGAGTCCGGGGGAAACCATCCTTTTCCAGGGCCGAAGCTACAAGGTATATCGGGGCATGGGATCCCTGGAAGCCATGAAAAAAGGCAGCAAGGATCGCTATTATCAAACCGAACAGGAGACCGATGACAAGCTGGTGCCAGAAGGTATCGTCGGTCGGGTACCTTACCGGGGAACCCTATCCGTGAATATCCACCAGCTCATTGGCGGCCTCAAGGCCGGTATGGGCTATGTGGGCTGCCGGACCATCGAAGAACTGCGCAAGCATGCGCGGTTTGTGAAGATCAGTGCAGCCGGCATGCGTGAAAGTCATGTTCACGACGTGATCATCACCAAGGAAGCACCCAACTACAGGGTGGACAATTGATTCGGTGTCCATCCGGAAAGGGCATCTTTCGGCCCAGGCCGGCGTTCTCGCTGTGTTGAAGTCCTCGACGTAGCGCCGCTACGCCTCCGGTTTCAACTTCACTGCGGCCTTGGCCTGAACCAAAATCTACCTTTTCTGAACGGACACTGTCCAAAAAAAGGTTCTTTAAGCATACGATGACGCAAGCAACTTCCAATTTCGTCCATCTCCATGTTCATACGCAGTATAGCCTGCTGGACGGGGCTATCCGACTGGCAGACCTGTTCAGGAAAGTGAAGGCATTCGGCATGCCGGCGGTGGCACTGACCGATCACGGCACCATGTTCGGTGCGCTGGATTTCTACCAGCAGGCCACCTCTGCCGGCATCAAACCCATTATCGGTTGCGAATGCTATGTGGCCCCGCGCACGCTTGCCGACAAAACCCCGCTCGACCGGGATGGCACGCGTCACCTGGTGCTGCTGGTCGAAAACCAGCAGGGATACCGCAACCTGTGCAAGCTGGCCACCGTTGGTCAGATGGAAGGATATTACTACAAGCCACGCATCGACAAAGCCTTGCTCGCCGACCACGCCGAGGGGCTCATCGCGCTGTCTGCCTGCCTCAAAGGGGACGTCCCTCAATATATACTGGCTAACCAGATGGACAAGGCCGAGGAAGCGGCCCGGTACTACCAGCAGATTTTTGGAGAAGGGAATTATTTCCTGGAATTGCAGAACAATGGCATTCCGGCCCAGGAAAAGGTCAACCAGGGCCTGGTTGAACTCAGCAGCAAGCTTTCGATCCCGCTGGTGGCCACCAATGATTGCCATTACCTGAATCAGCAGGACGCCAAGGCCCACGAGATTCTCCTGTGTGTCCAGACTCAGAAGACCATGGCCGATACCGACCGGTTTGTTTTCGATTCTGATCAGCTCTATTTCAAATCCCCCGAGGAGATGAAAGGCTATTTCGCCGATTATTCCGGGGCGACTGACAATACCGTGGCCATTGCGGATCGATGCTACGTCGAGTTCGACTTCAAGACCTACCACTTCCCTCAGTTCGATGCCGATTCCGGGAAGACGGCCGACGAGCTGTTTGACCAACAAGTGCGTGAAGGCTATGACCGTCGCATGGCGGTGGTACGCAAGAAAAAGGCGGACCTTGACGAAACGGTCTATCGCGAACGTCTGGAATACGAACTCAAGACCATCAAAGAGATGGGATTTCCAGGCTATTTTCTCATCGTCGCCGACTTTATCCGATATGCCAAGGAGAACGGCATCCCGGTGGGGCCCGGCCGTGGCTCCGCGGCCGGTAGCCTGGTCTCCTTTGCCTTGAACATCACCGACCTGGATCCTATCGAGCACGGTCTGATCTTTGAGCGGTTTTTAAACCCTTCACGTATCAGCATGCCTGACATCGACGTGGATTTTTGCATCCACGGACGGGAGCGGGTGTACAACTATGTGGTGGAACGCTACGGCGGCGGTGATTTTGTGGCCCAGATTATCACCTTCGGCAAGATGAAAGCCAAACTGGTGATCCGGGATGTGGGACGGGCCCTGGGACTCCCGCTGGCGGAGGTGGATACCATTGCCAAGCTGATCCCCGACAGCCTGAAGATGACCATCGACAAGGCCCTGAAAGAAGAACCCAAGCTGGCCCAGATGGTGGCATCGGACCCGCGTATCAAAGAATTGATCGATATCAGCAGGGCCCTTGAAGGGCTTTCCCGCCATGCTTCCACCCATGCGGCCGGGGTGGTGATCGGCGACAAGCCTCTTGTGGATTACCTGCCCCTGTACAAGGGGAAAAAAGGGGAGGTGGTCACCCAGTTCGATATGAAAAAGGTCGAGGATATCGGCCTGGTGAAATTCGATTTTCTGGGATTGCGCAACCTGACCGTTATCGACCACGCGTTGAAAAGCATCACCGCCCAGGGGAAAACCGTACCGGATCTGTCCGATCTGCCTTTCGACGACGAAAAAACATTTGCCCTGCTCCAGGCCGGAGACACCACCGGCGTATTTCAGCTGGAATCCAGCGGCATGAAGAACCTGCTGGTCCGCCTGCATCCGGAATCTTTTGATGATCTCACCGCACTGGTCGCGCTGTATCGCCCCGGTCCGTTGGACAGCGGCATGGTTGACGATTTTGTGGACCGTAAACACGGCCGCAAGAAGGTGGTCTACCCGGTGGCCTGCCTGGAACCGATCCTCCAGGAAACCTACGGGGTGATGGTCTACCAGGAGCAGGTCATGCAGGTGGCCGGCGAACTGGCTGGTTATTCCATGGCCGATGCGGACAGTCTGCGCAAAGCGATTGGCAAGAAGATTGAAGCCTTGATGGCCAAACACCGGGAGAAGTTCATCAGCGGTTCGGTAAAAAACGGTGTGGACAAAACCATTGCCACGGAGCTGTTCGATCTGATCGAAAAATTCGGTGGTTATGGCTTCAATAAATCCCACAGCGCCGCCTATGCGATGATTGCCTATCAGACGGCTTATCTCAAGGCCCACTTTCCCGTCGAGTTTATGGCGGCCCTGCTCACCAGCGAAATCGACACCATCGACGGGGTGGTCAAGTTTATCAACGAGTGCCGTAGCCACAGCATTGAAGTGCTGCCACCGGATGTCAACGAGAGCAGCACGGTGTTCACCGCTGTCGACGGCCGCATCCGTTTTGGCCTGGCGGCGGTTAAAAATGTGGGTGAAGCCGCTGTTGACCTGATCATCAAGGAGCGTGAAGAAAACGGACAATTTTTATCCCTCTTCGATTTTCTCCAGCGGGTGGATTTGACCAAAGTGAACAAGCGGGTGCTGGAGAGCCTGATCCGATGCGGAGCACTGGATTTCACCGGAACATACCGCTCTCGCCTCATGGCGGTGCTGGAAGAGGCGCTGGATTATGGCCTGCGCATTCAGCGCGAAAAGAACAGTGCCCAGATGAGCCTGTTCGACACCGGTGCCGGAGAAGCGCTGGCCATCAACCAGCCGTCTGTCCCTGCCATCGACGAATGGGATGATCGGGATAAACTCCAACAGGAAAAAGAGACCCTTGGCTTCTACGTCACCGGACACCCGTTGGACCGGTACAAAAAAATAATGGAAAAATTTACCAATGTGGATGCCCTCAGCATCCGGGAAGTGGCCGACAAGAGCGCTGTGCGCATCGGCGGCACCATCAGCAGTTCCAAGGTGATCCGCACCCGCAAGGAAGAGCTGATGGGTTTTGCCACCGTGGAGGACTTGAACGGGACTGTGGAAGTGGTGATCTTTCCTTCCATTTATGCGGGCTGTGCCGATCTGCTCTCCTCTGATACACCGGTCCTGGTGCAGGGCCAGGCCCAGCTCGAGGAGAACGGGGTAAAGATCCTTGCCGATGCCATCATTCCCATGGATGACGCAGAAGCAACCTGGACCGTGGAGGTGCGCCTGATGGTAGATCCAGAGATTACGGATGGGGAAACCCTGAAAAGGGTCCATCAGACGCTGCAGCGATATCCGGGCTCCTGTAAAGGGTTTGTGCACATCTGCCTCAAGGATCAAGGCGAAGCCGTTGTCTCCCTACCCGATGCGGTGCGTATCCATTGCTGCGAGGCCATGACCCGTGAGGTCAATGGCCTTTTCGGCTATGCCGCCGTGCAGACCCGCTGCAGCGGCGCTGCCAGCGCCATGAAACACAGTGACCTCAATGGGCGCCGGAACAATGGCCGACAATTTTCCAGGAACTGATCTTGGATGACGATCTCGATATCTTAATCCTGAAATAGACAGTAATTAACAATTTTATCCTGGTTCTGTTTTCAGAGGTAAATTAAAAGGACGATTAATATGAATGTCCCACTGCTGGATCTGAAGGCCCAATACCGGACCATTAAGGATCGGGTGATGGAAGTCACCCAACAGGTTTTCGAAAGCCAGTATTTTATTTTGGGCCCCCAGGTGGAGGCACTGGAGAAAAAAATCGCCGGCTACTGCCGGACCGGCCATGCGGTGGGGGTCTCATCGGGAACGGATGCGTTGTTGTTATCACTGATGGCGGCGGGGATCGGACCGGGTGATCGGGTGATCTCCACGCCTTACACTTTTTTCGCCACGACCGGTGCCATCGCCCGGGTGGGGGCAACGCCCGTTTTCGTGGACATCGATCCGGAGACCTACAATCTTTGTCCGGATAAACTCAACGCCGCAGTGGCAGCCATGGGTGAAGATGGTTTGAAAACGGTCAAGGCCATTATCCCGGTTCATCTTTACGGCCAGTGTGCCGATATGGCGCCCATTCTGGAAATGGCGGCGATCCATGGGTGGGTTGTGATTGAAGATGCCGCCCAGGCCATCGGTGCTGAATACAAGGGCCGGCGAGCAGGCAGCATGGGGGACTACGGGTGCTTCTCCTTCTTCCCGTCCAAGAACTTAGGGGCCTTCGGTGACGGCGGCATCGTGACAGCCGGCGATCCGCAGGTCTATGAGCGGCTGAAAACCCTGCGGGTTCACGGCTCCAAACCCAAATACTTTCACAAGATGGTGGGTGGCAATTTTCGTCTCGATGCTTTGCAGGCGGCCATCGTGGCCGTAAAACTGGACTATCTGGACGATTGGACCGCAGCGCGCCAAAAAAATGCGGCACGATACCTGGAGATGTTCGCATCGAAAGGGCTGACGGACCGCGTCCGCCCGCCGGTGGAAAAAGAGAACCGGCACATCTACAACCAGTTCGTCATTCGTGTCGACACTGGCCGGGACGACTTGCGGACCTATCTCGCCGAGCAGGGGATCGGAACAGAGGTGTACTACCCGGTTCCCATGCACCTGCAGGAGTGCTTTGCGGGTCTGGGTTGCCAAGCCGGTGATTACCCCGTTTCCGAACAGGCCGCCAACCAGACCCTGGCCCTGCCGATCTATCCGGAGCTCACCGAATCCCAGCAGGCCTACGTGGTCGAGAAAATCGATGCGTTTTTGAACCGTTAGGATGGTCACATGGCCAAGGAACTGACAGTCGGCTATTCCCCTTGTCCCAACGACACATACATGTTCAACGCCATTGCCCATGGTGCCGTCGGCGTTGACGGATATAGGTTGCAGCCGACGCTTCACGATATAGAGACGCTCAACGGCATGGCCATGGATGCGGCGCTGGACGTCACCAAGCTTTCTTTCTACGCCTGGCTTGAGGTAAAAAATCGATACCAGCTGCTTGACAGCGGAGCGGCAATGGGGTTTGGCTGCGGTCCGGTGCTAATTGCCAGAGAGCAGTTAACCCAAGCGGAGATGCATCGCTGCCGGGTGGTGCTGCCCGGCCGGTGGACGACTGCCCACCTGTTGCTGCGTTTGTGGGCTCCGGATGCCGAACGGCGGTTTTTCACCACTTACGATCGAATCTTCGACGCATTGGCCTCAGGGCAGGCCGACTGTGGCGTGGTCATCCACGAAAGCCGCTTCACCTTCGAAGCCGCCGGATTCATGCCGGTGGTGGACCTGGGGGCATGGTGGGAAGAGCTGACGGGGCTGCCCATCCCTTTAGGCGGGATTGCCGCCAAGAAAAATTTAGGAAAAGCGCTGATCCGGCAGATCGATGCGGCGGTCAACAACAGTATCCGGCTGGCCATGGCCGATCCGGATGAGACGCTGCCTTACATCCGGCGGCACGCCCAGGAGATGAATGATACGGTGCTTCAGGCACATATCCGTACCTTCGTGAACGATTTCAGCTTGGCGCAGACAGACTTGGGACGTCAGGCGATCGAGAAGTTGGAATCGATGGCCCGCGACGCCGGTGCCATCTGATGGTGGGCATCGTTTATGCCACCCGGCGTGAGGCAGAACCCTTCCTGTCGAAACTGTCCGCCGACCCCTTGACCAGCCAGCCGTTTTTGACCTTCCAGAAGACCGGCGCAGGCCACGGGTCATTCACCGCGATCATCAGCGGCATGGGGAAGGTTGCGGCCACCATTGCGGCCACCCATCTGGTGCTGGTCCACCGGGTTTCGGGGCTGGTCAACGCCGGGCTTTGCGGCCGGTTGACCGTGGGCAAAGGCAGGTCTGTCGGTGACCTTTTTCGAATCTGCACGGCCGTCGAAAGCGACTGCGACCGGTTCGGACAAGCAGAGCAAACCGTGGCCTGCGATGCCCGGTGGTTCAGCGAACTCAATGCGGCGCGGCTGGTGACCCAAGATCGACCTGTTTTCGATGCGGCCCAGCGCGGTCAGTTGGCCGGTATCGGCGACCTGGCAGACATGGAGGGTGCTGCCGTGGCCCGGGTGGCCAGCCTTTACGGCATTCCGTGTGCTATGATCAAGGGTATCAGCGACAGCGCTGATGAAAACGGCCGGCAGGATGTGGCCGGCCATATAGACTGGGTATCGGGGCGCATCGCCGATGCGCTGGCCCATGAACTATCGATCAACCCAACAGACAAACAGCCATGAAACCTGATTCGACCCTGCGAAACATCTTGAACTTCACCCGGATCGAACACACCGCCTTCAGCTTACCGCTGATTTTCACCGGTGCCTGGTTGGGGGCGGGAAACCGCTTCCCATCGACAGTGGTGATGCTGCTGATCGTTGTCGCCGCTGTGGGCGCCCGTATTTTCGGCATGGCCATGAACCGGGTGCTCGATCGACGCATTGACCGCTTGAATCCGCGCACCGCCGGTCGTGAACTGCCTGCCGGGAAAATGACGTTAGCCCTTGCCCTGGCCGTCGCTTTCACGGGGCTATTGGTCTACCTGATGGCCTGTTGGATGCTGGGCGGCTGGTGTCTGATCCTGTCTCCCATTCCGCTTGTCCCGTTGTTGGGATATTCGCTGCTTAAGCGCTTCACCCCCTTTTGCCACTTCGGCATCGGCTTTTGTCTGGCCCTGGCGCCCTTGGGCGCCTATGTGGCGGCTGCCGGTCACCCGCACTTTTCAGGGGCGGTGATCCTTTTTTCCGGATTCGTATTCTGCTGGCTGAGCGGAGCGGATATCATCTATGCGCTCATGGACGTTGAGAGCGACCGGCAAAACCACATCCACAGCCTGCCGGCCAGGCTGGGCGCCGATGGTGCCATCAGGGTGGCGGCAGGAATTCACTTGATGGCGTGGGGCATCTTGGTGGCTGTGGTTCAGAGCGTGGGCGGCGGTGCGATGGCCTGGATGCTCCTGGCCACGACGGCCGTGTTTTTCGGGTTGATGTACGTCCCCAGCATCCCCGTACCGAAACGGTTTTTTCCCATTTCTACCTTTGCCGGTATTGCCGGTGCCCTGGCACCCATGGTCGCATGAGTCAGGACGGTGAACGGAGCGACAATTATGGCTAATGCTGCCCCCACCCATCTGATCCTCGGTATCACCGGCGCGTCTGGCATTCATGCCGCCCGGCTGCTCGTTGAAAAATCTCCCTGGCCGGTGGACCTGGTGGCCAGTCGGTGGGGCAGCAATGTCGCCGGAACTGAATGCGGCGGCATGGAAGCCATCGAAACCCACGCAAAAAGAGTGTTCACACCCGACGATCTCTTCGCACCTCTGGCATCGGGGTCGGTCGCCGCCGTGGGGATGGTTGTATTGCCCTGCTCGGCGCATACCCTGGCTCAGATTGCCGCCGGATTGGGTGACAGCCTGATCACCCGGGCAGCGCACTGCCAGCTCAAGGAGCACCGACCGCTGGTGCTTTGTCTGCGGGAAGCGCCGTTGACGCTGATCGATCTGGATAATGCCCGGCGGGTATCTGCGGCCGGTGCCGTGATCATGCCCATGAGTCCTCCATTTTTCATGTTTGCCGGCGCCGATCCGAAAACGGTGTCCATGGACGATCTGTTGGATGCGTACGTGGATCGGGTGCTTGCGCTACTGGGGCGACACCCATCCCGAACATGGGAGGATATCCGTTGAGTTTTGTCGATCTGCGCGCTTTCCTTGCCCATCTGGAACAAACCGGTGACCTGGCCCGCATTCGTGTTCCTGTGGACCCCAACCAGGAGATGACCATCATCCAGCACCGGGTGATGGCCAATGGTGGGCCTGCCCTGCTTTTTGAAAATGTCGCGGGTTCCCCCTATCGCGTCGTCACCAATTTGTTCGGCACCCGCCGGAGAACCCGGTTGGCCTTCGGCGGTGATCCATCAGCGTTGGGCCAACGGGTGTATCGGCTCTCCAGAACCCTGATGCCGCCGAGCATCAAGGGCATCGTCAAGGCTCGCCGGGATCTGCTGGCCCTTTCCACGGCACGGATGCGCAAGGTGGGCAGCGGGCCGGTCCTTGAGACCGTTTCCCATTCCCCCGATCTGAACCGGCTGCCGGTGCTGGTCTGCTGGCCCGATGACGGCGGCCCCTTTTTCACCCTGCCGCTGGTGCACACCACGGATCCGGAAAATGGCACGGGCAATTTAGGCATTTACCGGCTGCAGCGATTTGATGGCAATAGCACCGGTATGCACTGGCAGATCGAAAAAGGAGGAGGATTTCACTATCACAAGGCTGCCGCAATGAACCGAGCCCTGCCGGTGAGTGTGGTGCTCGGCGGACCGCCGGCCCTGATTGCCGCGGCGGTGGCCCCGTTGCCCGAAGGGATCGACGAGCGGCTGCTGGCCGCATACATGATGAACCGGCCGCTGGATGTGATCGCCCGCAAAACGACCGGCCATCGTGTCCCTGCTCGTGCCGAATTTGTTCTGGAGGGGTCGGTAACCCCCGGTGACATGCAATGGGAAGGGCCCTTCGGCGACCACTTCGGCCACTACTCCCATGCCGCCGATTACCCGGTGTTCAGGGTTCACCGCGTGCTGGCAAGAAAAGACGCGATTTATCCGGCCACGGTCGTGGGCAAG
>JAQYWF010000422.1 GCA_030145105.1 Desulfosarcina sp. | reverse complement strand
TGACAAGCCGGGCTTTCACGCCCTGTTCGGGCCGTCCGGCATCGGAAAGACGACCCTTGCCAAAATTATTTCCGGCGACATCGATAGCTTCTCGGGGCGGGTGACGGCCATCGGCGACATGCGCTGCCTGTATACATACAACCGCGAGCGGCTGCCGGGATGGTCACCGGTGGGCAGGCACCTGGAAAAAACCACCCCCCCGGGCCGTCGGCTGCTGAGAGACGAACTCATACACCATTTCGGCCTGATCAAACTCATGGACATGCGCTACTCCCAACTCTCCATGGGGCAGTGCAACCGGGTCAACCTGCTACGGTACCTTCTCCAGGATTTCAGCATCCTCATCATGGACGAGAGCCTAGCCAATGTCGATGAACCCACCCGGCAGGCCATCTTGTACAAAATTAAATCGATCTTCCCAGCGGCCGGCTTTCTCTACATTTCCCACAATGTTGTGGAAGTGGCCCGGTTCTGTGACCAGATCGTCGTCTTTCGCGGGGCGCATCAATCGCCCCAAACATGTCGCATCAGCGGGCAGGATCACCGTGAAGACCGGCCCCTGGATAAAATCGCACTGGAGCGGTCCATGCTGGAGATCATGAATGCTGCATAGACGCGTCTTCCAGTTTTTCATCGTCTACCTGCTGGGCATCGGTCTGCTGTTCGGGATCAAGCTCGCTTTGAATCTTTCCGATTACGTCATCCCGGGGCCCACAGGTGTTTGGCACACGGGACAGGCGGAATTTTCCCGTTATATGGGTGATGTACTGGATACCTTCGCCGTGGCCGTCATCGGCCAGGTGCTGTCCATCCTGATGGCCCTCGGCGTCGGCGTGGCCGGACGCCGGGCCACCTGGTTCGGCTCTTTCATCAAGGTGGCCGCATACAACGTACAGGCTTACCCCATTGTGGCCATCGCGCCAATCCTGTTCATCCTGCTGGGGGATGGATTTCTGACCCGGTTGTTCATCGCTGCCATGATCTGCTATTTCCCGCTGCTTTTGTCGGTCATCGGTATCATGAGCGAACCGGTGGTCGACATCGAACATTTCTATCGGGTGACGGGACGGATGCGATGGCAGCTCGAAGTCAAAATCCGGGCCTTCGAAAACTTGCACAAGCTGACCACTGTAATATCCGGCAGTGCCACCCTGGCCATGGCGGGTACCATCGTGGCCGAATTCATCGCAGCCAATGCCGGCATCGGTTACAGCATTCGCATCGCACTGTACCAGAGCGATCTGTCCAAAATTTTGGTGGCCCTGTTTATCATCGGCATCACCCTTTCCCTTTACCAGGGCATATTGGAACTGCTGGGTGCCGGTTTGAAAAAAGCCTGGGCTGCCGGATAGTTTTTTCACACTGACAGGAGGTCGAACCATGGGTCCACGCCTGGCATTTCCCTGGCTTGCCGCTTTGATTCTGCTGTGCCTCGTCGGCAATACCCTGGTGGCGGCCGGCCCGGTTGTGGAACAAGAAAAGGTTACCTACCGCCTGAAATGGTTGATCAACGCCAGCACCGCCGGGGACGTATTTGCGTTGGATCAGGGCTTCCTTTCCAGGCAGGGGCTGGAAGTAGCGGTCAAGGCCGGGGGTCCGGAGCGGGATGCCGTTCGGGAACTGGAACTGGGGTATGCCCAGTTCGGCGTGGCCTCGGCGGACCAGGTGATTCGGGCGCTGGCCAAAGGGGCATCGGTGGTCGTGCTGGCCCAGTTGTTTCAGGTCAACCCCCTCCAGTGGATCTATCGGGCGGACGACTTTTCCCTTTCACGGATCCAGGATCTGGCGGGCCGGACGGTGGGCATCACCTATGGCGGCAACGATGAAACCATCATGCGGGCCCTGCTGGCCACCGTCGGGATGAATGAGCATCAGGTCCGTCTGGCCAGCGTCCGATACGACTATACACCTTTTTTTCGAAACCAGGTACCGATTTGGCCGGTTTACCGCAACACCCAGGGGATCTTTTTGTCGGACAAGCTTGCGGCAGAGGGCGAGCGGGTGGCTTTTTTCGATCCGTTCGAACACGGGGTTCGGTTCGTAGCCAACAGCATCGTTACCTCAAAAAAAATGATAGATCTCCATCCGCAAACAGTCGGCCGATTCACCCGGGCACTGCTGGCCGGATGGCAGGCGGCCATGTCACCAGCCAACGAAAACGCGGTTATCCGGGCAGTGACTAAGTATGATCGGGACACATCGGAAGCGGTCATGCGCCGTCAACTGGCGGCCACCCGGCAGATGATCCAACCCGACCCCGACATCCCCATCGGCCATATCGACATAACGGCATGGCGGCAGACCGAGCAGATCATGATCCAGCAACGGCTGATTCCCGGTCCGGTGAACGTCATCGGCCGGCTCGAGCCTCAACAAGCGCCCTGATCCAATCCGCCTGGCAGTGGTTGTCACTTTTCACAGCCATGCATGCTTGTTGATCGCATCTCCGATACCTGAAACGACACTGGCGCGAAGATGACGCTGTCACGAATCCGGATAGTGCACCCGGACCTTTTCGTGCAGCGCCTGAGAGCGCATCCAAAAATAACCCGTATCAAAATCGGGATCGTAGGAGAGCAGCCGGTCGGAACCCTTTCCCGACCAGCGGTAGGTTTCTTCATGGTCGTCTACCTGCTGGCCTTCACCATACCGCCGGAAAGCCTCCGCCTTCAGATCCATGAAATCCAGATAATTGCCGGTTTCTATGAGAATGGTATAAAGCCCCCCCTGCCAGAACCCGTAGAAGATATTGTCCACACTCGCTCGGCCGAAACGCATTTTCCGCTGTGCCTGGGAGTACTGCTGCACGCCCCCATATGCCGGATCGGTTCCAACGAGAACCAAGCCTTCAAACTGTGAGGACGGCTGGCCCCATTTGAGGTCAAGGTATCCGGAATCATCAGCGGTCGGCGACGGCGATGAAAGCGACTGATCGGCGGCAGGAATGTCGGACGGGAATATATGATCGGCTCCCGGTCGTTGCTCGGAAGGAGGTTTGTCTTCAACCGGCGACGGTGATTGAATCAAGCGATCCACCTCTTTTTCATCGACCCTCACCACCCGGCCATCTTTGTAGTAGTTGACGGTACCGTTTTCCTTCCACGCTCTCGGGGTCTGAAACATCTCCCCCGACCTGAGGATCACCACATCGGCAACCACCGAACCTACGCCTGTCGACAGGCCGATGCCAAGAAGAACAGTTAACAATTTGTTATGCATGCATTTCAAACCATTCATATGGTAAGATACCGGTCTAAGGCAGTTGATAGGACATTGATGATTGCGCTGGGGCTTGACCCTGTCCCAATCTATCCGCCTTGATTCGCCATGTCAATTCTCAAGGAAAATCCTTTGAATTTCTCACGCAGTTGGCATAACCTGTGGCCCTGATGGATGGAACAAAGGAGGAACCGTTGACGGATAAACCTGAAAAGGACAAATATCAGCCTGACCCGCCACGTGTGTGGGAGTATTCACTCCCCGGCGGCCACCGGGTGATGGCAGGAAAAACAGATGCGGACAACGATCGCCTCAGCCTGAAAGTCGCCGGTCCCGACGACTGGTGGTTCCATGTACGCGGCATTCCCGGCAGTCACGTGGTCCTGATGGCTGCCGGAGATCGGGCGCCAGACCGCAATACCTTGAACCAGGCCGCGGCCATAGCGGCCTTCCACAGCAAAGCCCGGGGTGGCGGGGTCGTCTCGGTTGCCGGAACCCTGGCCCGCCACGTCACCAAACCCCGTGGAGCCAAGCCCGGCACTGTGCAGATTCGCAAAGAACGGGTTTTTAAAGTCCGGCCGGCACTGCCTGAAACCTATTGAATCCAAGGCCTTGACAACCGCCGGCCATGGTCGCCGATGAACACCAGTTTCCTGCAGCGACTGCATAGACCGGAAAGATTGC
>JAQYWF010000411.1 GCA_030145105.1 Desulfosarcina sp. | reverse complement strand
CCGCCGCCACGATGGCCAGAAAGGCTAATAGTAAGAGGATTCTGCTACGTATGGTAAGTTTTGAAAACATAAGATCACTCTCGGATATGAAATTCTATGCAGACCCATCATAAGGTGCATTCACTCGCTGAGCTTCCGGCATGCATGCAATACAGTGGTAGGATACTATGTTCATCGATTGTGTCCTGAACTCCCACCAAGCAATGGTCAGCAGCTTTCAAACAATTGACTTTCTGGAAGCGCTTTAACAGGATACCAAAAAGAAAAAGGCGAAACATATGCCATCTGATATCATAAGACAATACATTGATGTTTTCAATATAAATAACGTATCCGCCCTCAAACTTCTCAATAAGGCCCGTGAGAAGAGCGAGCAGATCATCGATGAACTTCACAAAGCCCGTGGGAAAGGACATAAAAAGCCGCGCACCTATCGGCAACAGGCCAGAAAACAGTTTCTATCGGTGGCCAAGGACAAACGCATCAGCCGTAAAAAGATGCGGCGTTGCCGTCGACAGCAGTTGGGCTATTTGCGCCGCAACCTCAAATCCATCGATCGGCTGTGCCAACACACCGGATTAAGCCTCCTTGGCCGGGGCCTATATAAGGATCTGTTGGTTATCGCTGAGGTCCAGCGCCAGCAGCAATGGATGTACGACCACAACAGCCTGCGCATTGACGATCGCATCGTGAGCATCGGTCAACCGCATGTACGGCCCATCAAACGCGGTAAGGCCGGATCGAACACGGAGTTTGGGGCCAAGGTCAGCATCAGCCTTGTCGATGGCATTAGCTTCGTAGACAGGATCAGTTGGGACAACTTCAACGAGGGGATCGATCTGATCGCTCAGGTTGAAGCCTACCGGAAACGGTTCGGCTTCTATCCGGAGTCGGTCCATGCCGATAAGATTTATCGCAATCGGGAGAATCGTCGGTATTGCAAAAAGCACAAGATCCGCCTATCGGGTCCCAAGTTGGGACGACCACCAAAAGTGACCGAGGCCAATGCCCAGGAAATCAAAGCCGCGAGACAGCAGGCCCGACAAGATGAGATCGACCGGAACGCGGTTGAAGGCAAGTTCGGACAGGGCAAACGTCGCTACAGTCTGAATCGGATCATGACCAAGCTTTCGCATACCAGCGAGACTGCCATCATGTTGAGCTTCCTGGTAATGAACCTGAAGCGGTGGCTTGCCACCATTCTTTTTTTCGTTTTTCACAGAGCAAGAATGCAAATGGTAAAACGTGATTTTTGCATCACACTGAGTTGTCAGGCAGTCTGAGCCCGGATGGTGCGTGGTCAAAAGCGTTGTTCAGCAATCCCTAACTATCTTAACCCCTGAAAGTTGTATTTTTCAGGGCGGAGTAATTATTTCTCAAATTTTATCAAAAGATTGTTTTTGGGATTTGTTTAAAAGTAAACGCTCATTTTAATTCCACCTTGGTTTAGTATGGATTATTGCCGACAGCACTGCAGAACCCACAGATCCCGCATTTCAACTTGCTTGGGCCAGTTTCTCGTAATTGCCACCCACTCTCCCGAACAACTGCCTCAATCTAGCCATGCTGTTGGTGGAGGCCAGGAATAAGGCCTTGGTTTCCGGATCCAGGTCCTTCTCCACGCCTAAATAGGTCTGGCGAATTTTGGATATGCCTCCGCCTTCGTCGGAGGTAAGGGTTTTGATGATGTTCAGGTAGTCCTCGCTGTAATCGTGGGCAAGGTCCTTGAGCGACAAGAGAATCGCATCCAAGGCCTCCACCGACCTTTGGGAAAATTTCCGGGTTTTCTCGACTCTTTCGAGCTTTTTGAAATTCCGGGCCAGATCGATCATCGTCTTGTTTATCGAAATCAATTGTTGCTGGTTTTCCATCAGGGTATTGATCTTCTCGTACTCGGCGGGAGCGAGGGATGTGTCGTTCATGATATCGGAAATGGCATTGGCGATGATATCGCCGAGGACCTCGAAAGAGTCGTGCAAGGCTTTTAAATGCATGATATCTCTTTCTTCTCGGAGACCGTTGAAGGAGCCGGAGATGATATCGAGCAGACGCGTCTGTTCGCTTTGCACCAGTCCGATGGCTTGAACGGGATTGTCCGGGGAGTATGCCCCCAAATACTTCAAGTTCGAGGTCTCCAGGGCCAACAGCCGGGAACGGGAAATCTGATCCACCAGGAGTGCTGCCGCGTGACTGTTTCCGTCGAGCAGAAGTTCGTTGTTGAATTCGGCAAGATGCCGTTTATCCTGCTCGTTTGCCACCCTGGCGATAATTTTCAACTCCGGGTCCATCAGTGTGATGGCCGCCATGACCTGCCTGACCTTCTCGAAATTGTCGATGGCGACGACCGTGCTCATGGCCTCGCGGATATGGAGGTTCTCCAGCAATTGCCGGTCGGAGGCGTCCCCGAAGATCGCGCTTTTTCCGGATTCCCTTGCCCGGATGTATTCGTCGGTATTGTTGGTTATGATCGTATGGTTGATATCCGTCTGATCCAGCCTGGCCGAGACGGCTTCGCCAAAGGCGCCATAGCCGCACAGGATGACGCGTCCGCCCGTCGTTCCTTCCTCCATGATCTTGGTGTCCGTGATACTTCTTTTAACGAACCAATCGACGACCTTGTCCATATTGTTGAGGATAAAGGGCGTGAACACCATGGACAAGACGATCGTCACCATGAATACCTGCACCAGAGTGGCATCGAGCATTTTGCTGGCCATCAGCAACGAAAAGACCACCAGAGCGAATTCTCCGACCTCCGACAAGGTGATGGCGGTTTTGACGGCATCCTTTTTTTGGGTTCCCGTGATCCACAGGATGGTAAACAAAACCAAGGTTTTCAAAGTCATGACGGTGAAACAGAGCAACACCACCCAGATGATGTTTTTTACGACAATCATCGGATCTATCTGGAGACCCACGGACACGAAGAAGACTCCGAGCAACAGATCTCGAAATGGAATCAGATCCGCTTCCACTTGGTATTTATAGATCGTGTCGGCGATCATCATGCCGGCGATAAACCCTCCCAGAGAGTAGGAGAATCCGAAATGGTGGGCAATATAGGACGCTCCCACCACCGTCAGCAGAATCGACCCCATATAGATTTCCTTGGAATTGGTGTTGGAAACCATTTTAAAGAGCCTTCCCAGAGCGAATTTGCCGATCAGTACCAGGATACCCAGTGCGAGGACCGCGTCCAGGGAGGTTTTGAGCAACAGTTCGGCGATCGATTTGTCCTTGTTGGTAAAGATGGTGATCATCAGCAATATGGGAATGACGGCCATGTCCTGGAAAATCAATATGCCGAGGGAGTTTCGGCCGAAAGGGGCCTTGATTTTGCCTGATTCGTTGAGCATTTTGAGTACGATGGCGGTGGAGGAGAGCGCCAGGCCCGCGCCTGCGATGATAGCCCCTTTGTATCCGAGATTGAGCGCTATCTGCAATCCCACGGCCAGGACCGCGCTGGTGCACAAAACCTGCAAGGCGCCAAACAGGAAGACTTCCTTTTTCATGCTCTTCAAGTGCGCAAAGGAAAATTCAAGCCCGATGGTAAACATCAGGAACACCACGCCGAACTCGGCGATATGTTCAAGTTGCTGGTTGCCGTGTATGTGTATTCCAAACGCAGGACCGATGATGGCGCCGGTAAAGATAAACCCGATGACGGTAGGCATGCCGAACCGTTTCAGAACCACGTTCAAAACGGTGGCAACGGCCACCGCGACGATCAAAATAGGCATCAGATTGTGCATTTATTTCCTCTTGCCTTCTACTCGAATTCTTGTCACGCGCCGCAGATTTAAAGTCACCCTGCGGTTTAAGGATAAAGGATAAGAAGTCGCTTTTTAGACAAAAATGTACGGTTCTATAACCAAGAAAAAGGCACTCTGTGACCGAATCTGTCACCGGTAGCTGTTAATATCGCTTCCAAACAATAAAGGAGGCGATCAAATGAATATCGACCAGCTTAGAAAGCAATTTCCAGATGAAGAGGCCTGCCGCTTGTTCTTTGAATCGATTTTATGGAACCACGGCCGAAGCTGTCCGCATTGCCACTGCTTAAAATCCTATCGGATTTCAGGTGCCAGTGTACGCAGGGGACTTTAAGAATGCAGCTGCTGCAAGCGCCAATTTACCGTTACAACCAAGACGCCGATGCACAGCACAAAACTGCCACTGTGGAAGTGGTTGTTAGCAATCTATTTGATT
>JAQYWF010000002.1 GCA_030145105.1 Desulfosarcina sp. | reverse complement strand
GCTGACCCACCTGTTGAAGGCCGCACGACAAGTGATGAACGAGGGGGAAGGGCTGTTTGCAGTGGTTCCGGAGATCGCCATCCTGTGTGCTATGACCGTAACGTTTTTACTGGTCGGGGCGACGCTTTTTTCCTGGAACAAATGAAAACCGAATGATGGGATTGGGGATTGAGGAATGTTGGAATTGCTAATCCCTCAATTCCTCAATCCCCGAATTCCTTAATTCACCAGACTGTGAATGGGGGATGGAATCAGTCCACCCCGCCGCAGAAACCGGTTTTCGCCGGTGGCGTTGTTTACCGGCATGATGACGGATTCGCCCAAAAGGCCACCGAAAAAGGCGTGGTCACCGGCCTTTTTGCCGGGCACGGGTATCAGGCGGGTAGCGGTGGTTTTTTTGTTGATCACGCCGATGGCCATTTCATCGGCAATGATCGCCGCCAGGGTTTCTTCACTGGTGTCTCCGGGGATGGCCACCATGTCCAGGCCCACACTGCACACACAGGTCATGGCTTCGAGTTTTTCGATGGACAGGTGGCCCTGGGCGGCCGCCTGGGAGATGTTCAGATCCTCACTCACCGGTATAAAAGCACCGCTCAGGCCACCAACTTTTGAACTGGCAAAGGCGCCCCCCTTTTTCACCGCGTCGTTTAACAGGGCAAGCGCCACCGTGCTGCCGGGCACCCCGATGTTGGCCAGTCCCAGGCTTTGGAAAATCTCTCCCACACTGTCGCCCACGTTGGGGGTGGGAGCCAAAGAGAGGTCTACCACGCCGAATTTAATGCCCAGTCGCTGGGCCACTTCTCGGCCGATGAGTTCGCCGATGCGGGTGACCTTGTAAGCGGTGTGCTTGATGATTTCGCTGATCTGGCCCAGGTTGAGATGCGGGTTGGATGCCGTTGCGCGGTCGATGGCTTTTTTGACTACGCCGGGACCACTGACGCCCACGTTGATCACCGCATCGGCTTCACCGACGCCTAAATAGGCGCCGGCCATAAACGGGATATCCTGGGGAATGTTGGCAAATACGCACAGTTTGGCGCAGGCCAAACCATCGCGATCGGCGGTGAGACGGGCCGCCTCTTTGATGGTTCTGCCCATGAGCAGCACGGCATCAATGTTGATGCCCGCCCGGGTAGAGGCCACATTGACGGAGGCACAGACCCGCTGAGTGCTGGTCAGTGCCTCGGGCATTGCCTCGATCAGCGCCCGGTCACCCCTGGCGATTCCCTTTTCCACCAGCGCGGAAAATCCACCGATAAAATCCACGCGGGCGGCGCCAGCCGCTTCGTTCAGCGTATTGGCCACACTGAGCATCTGCTGGGCATTGAAGGGGGCGCCGGCAACGGCCATCGGGCTTACCGAAATGCGCTTGTTGACCACCGGGATCCCGTACTTGTCCCCCACCTCGTCACATATCTTCACTAGATTTTCAGCGGCACCGGTGATGCGGGCATAAATGTTGTCCGTGAAACGGCCGATGTCGTCGCTGGCGCAATCCAGCAGGTTGAGGCCCAAGGTGACGGTACGAACATCCAGATTTTCATTTTTGAGCATCTCCACGACGGAGAGGATTTCTCGATCACTAAACATGGCATCAGTCCTTATAAGCGCCTTAAACGCGATTGATTGCTTCGAAAATCAGTTTGTGCTGGATGGATAGGTCCAGAGACAGCGCCAGTGCCTTTTCCCGCAGGTCCCGTCGAAGGGCCTGGTGGTTGGCATCGCTGGGGATGTCGACCTCATAGATCATGATGTTGGCATTGGGGTCGTCGCCGCCCTTGAAGACTGCCTGCAGGTTGGTCACATTGACCCGGTGGGCGGCCATGATGGCGGTGATGGACGCCACCAGTCCTTTGCGATCCGGCCCCTTGGTGACCACCACAAAGGGCTCGCTGTCGACGACTGCCTGGGATTCATTGCCTTTGGATAGCCGCTTTTCATAAACGTGCAACCCCATAGGGGAAAGCCCAGCGTCCAGGTGCCGGTGCAGGTCCCCTTCCGACAGCGTTTTGGGGACACCGACAATAAAAATGCCGGAGAATTCGTTTTGCAGGATGGTCTGGCTGACGTTTTCGATGTTGCAGTCCTGTTCCAACAGAATACGGGTGACGGCGGCGATGATGCCGGGCCGGTCTTTGCCCAGGACCGAAATGATCATTTTCTTCATGAAGCAGGCTCCAAAAAAGGTGACGGGTGGCAATGAAGCATCCTTATGGAACAATTGGGGGTGACTGTCAATACGATGCGTTCTGAGTTCAGGGTTCAGAGGTTTAGACGTTCGGAAGTTCACCGAAAATAGGGTCAACCGTGAACGATGAACGCGGAACCCATGAACGGTTACGAAAAAGATTGTGCATAAAAGCACCGCTGTGGTAATTTACTGGCTCTATTTGAACCACCATCCCGTGGGTTCTGTCTGGTAGGGCAACCATCGGAGAAACAAGAACTCAGCCAACCGCACTCCTGGCGGTGCCGGTGAAAGGGTTTTGAGGGTAACCCGCTGTGAAAACGACGCGTATCAGTAATTTAATCCAGGAAAACAAAACCCTTTTCATCATCATTATTGTCGGGCTGTTTCTGCTGGAGTTGGAGATCTTCGCCCTGGCTGCCATGAAATCAGGCCGTAAATCCTGGCTGCAGGTAATTGATACCAACGGTAACGTCATCCATGAAACCAGCGGAAAGAATTTAAGCGAATTCAACAAGTACTATTTCGAAAAGACCTTCGGTCCCTTCGAGAATTACCAGGTGCGGCTTGAAACCAGGGAACACCCCTTTCCGTTTCGGGCCTGGTTCGTGGCGGCAATCGGCATCCCGGTCGGCGCCATGCTGCTCTTCGGCTTTGTGGTGAAGGCTTACGTGGCTATTTTCCACGGCAATGAACTTCAAGGGGATGAATCCACGGCCGCCTGTGAGCCGGGGTATGAATCACGCCTGGAGTCAATCCTGGTCCGCATAAGCCGGATGAATATTTTCATCATCGGGTTCTTAATTTTTGTGGCTGTGGTCTCCTACTGGATCATCCCCAATATGATCACTTATATCGGGCGTACCGGCATCGATGCCATCATCCGTTTCAAGTGGGTGTTCATCACTCTTGGGGTGGTAGTGGCAGGCATTGGCGTCTGGATTGTCTATCTTCGTTTTCTGCTGGCCAAAAAGAGCATCGAAAGCCATACCGAAATCGAAAAGCACCGGCTGGCGCTGGAATATCGCTCCCAACACGGTTTACCGCTGCAGTTGGATGCCCCTTCAGCGGATAAAAACCCCCATGCTTCCCTGGAGTAGAATCGTTTCGATTGACGACTGATTCATGACGCAGATCATCACCACACATAAAAATGCCGACTTTGATGCCTTTGCCTCGCTGGTAGCCGCCACGTTAATCTACCCAAAGGCCGTTGCCGCCATTCCCAAGTCCGTCAATCCCAATGTGCGGGCCTTCATCTCCATCCACAAGGACATCTTCGACTATGTGGACCGCTGGCGTGTCGAGACCGGCAAGGTAACCCGCCTCATCGTTGTGGACACGTCAGACTGGTCCCGGTTGGGCCCCATCGCCATGCTTAACAAGCGAACCAACCTGGAGGTGCTGGTGTGGGATCACCATACCGACGGGGATATCGATGCGGCGTGGAAATGCCAGGAGGCCGTTGGCGCCACCATCACCCTGTTGGTGCGTCAACTCAAAACCATGCGAAAGCTGATCACGCCCATCCAGGCCACCCTTTTCCTGGCCGGCCTGTATGAAGATACCGGCAACCTGACCTTTTCCTCCTGCACGGCTGAAGACGCCTACGCCGCCGGTTGGCTGCTGGATCGAAACGCGGACCTCGCCCTGGTCTCCAAGTTCCTTAGGCCCGCATACGGGGAAAAACAGAAGGACGTGCTCTTCGAGATGCTGCAGAACACTAACCGGTTGAAAATAAACGGCTATTCAGTAAGCATCAGCCGTATCCACATCGGCGGGCACGTGGGCAGCCTGGCCTTGGTGGTACGCATGTTCCGGGATATCGTCAATGTCGATGCGGCGTTCGGCCTTTTCGTGAGCGAAGAGAAAAGCGGCAGGCAAAAATGCATGGTCATCGGCCGGAGTGACAACGACGGTCTGGATGTGGGCACCATCATGAAGAGCATGGGCGGCGGCGGTCATCCCGGTGCCGGCAGTGCCATGTTGAAAGGTGTCAATCCTGAGATAGCCGAACAGATGATCATCGATCTCATTAAGGGTAACCAGCAGTCGTCCGTGCAAATCAGCGACATGATGTCATTTCCCGTTTTTTCCGTTCCTTCGGATACATCCATGGCCGCTGTGGCCAAAATTTTACGCCAGCGGGGCTGTACCGGCCTGCCAGTGGTGGACGGCGGTGTGTTGGCGGGCATCATATCCCGGCGGGACTTTAAAAAGATCCGCAAGCAAGGCCAGCTTCAGGCACCGGTCAAGGCCTTCATGAGTCGCCGGGTGATCAGTATCGAGCCGGGAAAAAGCCCCGTCCAGGCGGCCCGGACATTGGTTCACCACGATATCGGTCGGCTTCCCGTGGAGGAAGACGGCCGAATCATCGGAATCATTACCCGTTCGGATGTGATGATGTATTTTTACGATCTGCTGCCGGATTGACCTCAGTCAAATAATTCAACGAAGGAATTGGGTTATGCAAACCTCCGCTGTCATTGATCATATCGTCAAATGGCTCAACCAGTATTTAGACCAGTCGGGAATGCAGGGTTTTGTGGTTGGTGTTTCCGGCGGCATTGATTCGGCGGTGACCTCAACCTTGTGTGCCATGACCGGTATGCCAGTCAAAGTGCTGAACATGCCGATATGTCAGGCAGCAGATCAGGTGAGCCGGGCCGCCAATCATATTCGGTGGCTTGCGGCGCACTATCCCACGGTGGAAGGTGTAACCGTAGATCTGACACCGGCGTTTGAATCCCTGAAAAGCGCGCTCCCCGAGGCCATTCAGGACGATTTGAGCATGGCCAACACGCGAAGCCGGCTGCGCATGCTTACCCTGTATGGCTTTTCCACCCACCATCGCCTGCTGGTGGCAGGCACAGGCAACAAGGTAGAGGATTTCGGCGTGGGGTTTTATACCAAGTACGGTGACGGTGGGGTGGACCTGTCGCCCATTGCAGATCTGATGAAATCAGAGGTCTATTTGCTTGCAGAAGCATTGGGCATTATCGACGACATTATCCAGGCGCCACCCACAGACGGCTTGTGGAGCGACAATCGGTCCGACGAGAGCCAGATCGGGGCCACCTACGATGAACTGGAGTGGGCCATGGCATACGAAGCTGGCAGGGGTGACGAAGCGTCCCTTGATTCCAGGCAGCGGGAAGTGCTGGTTATTTTCAGGAAATTCAACCGGATCAATCGGCACAAGATGGTGCCGATCCCCGTTTGTAACATTCCCATCCATATCAAGCGGATAGAAATGGAGTAGCACACCGTGGGCGCCCGACAGCCGACGATTGTTGCTGTAGACCACCCGCTACGACACCCCCGACATTCAACGAAGTGGGTTTGCGCTTCCCCAGCATATCCTCGACGCCATTGGAAAAACATCCCCTTGAGCAACCGTCAGCATCGGATGCTGACCGTTTTGGTGTGAACCATTGTTTTTCAGGGTCGTCACCCCTATTATTGGATATATACCTGCCAATTCGTTGTCAATTATCACCCAAAGGAGGAATCGATGAAACTGGAAGCAGCCATTCAATCAGCACTGGAATTCGAAAACCGGATCAGAGATCTATATATCGAGGCGGTAGCCCGCACCGATGAACCTGCCGGAAAAAAAATATTTCAAACCCTGGCAGACGACGAACAGCGCCATGTGGATTATCTGGAAAGCCGGCTCGACGAGTGGCAAAAGCGTGGAAAAATCAGCAATGAAGTCTTAGCTTCGATGGTTCCCGACAAAGCGGCAATCCGCAAAGAGGCTGCCGCCCTTCAATCGAAAATCAGCGAAGATGCGCGTGGACTAAAGCAGCAGATGCTCTCAAAGGCGCTGGCGATGGAGATCGAAACCAGCCGATTCTACAAAGAAATGGTCGATCAGGTGGCATCCGACCACCGGGCCATGTTTGCACGATTCCTGGAAATCGAGGACAACCACATCGAAGCGGTCCAGTTTGAACTGGATCATCTGAGCAATACCGGTTTTTGGTATGGATTTGAAGAGTTCGATATGGAGAGCGTCTGACAGCCGCCGTTAACAACGCGCTCCCGGATGATCGATCGGGTTGGCGATCGGTTTGATTGAGCTGCATGCAAACTGTAGGTCTGCCGGTGTCGTTTTAAAACGCACACATCTACCACATGTGGTAGATGTAATGATCATTAAGTTCAGGATACAGTAGTTAATGGATTGAACTGCGATGGCGCGGTCCGTCACGCGCGCACCCAGTTCACCGGCCGGTTTCAGGCAACCGGAGAGTAAGGCGCCACTGCCACTGCCCACCAGGTTCAGATGGCAACCCGGTGTGTCGACCCATGACAATGATCTCAGCATCCAGGGAACCTTTTTGGCGTGGCTTAAACTTCCTCGCATGGACAATCGGCACCGGTTTCGGGTGCGGTTTGGCCGTAGGGTAAAAAGCGCTTTATTGTATCCAGTGCCAACTACATATACCCGATCTGGTATGAGGATCACCTGTGGTCAGCATTTTATCATCGACTGACGTGGTTGATTGCCAGTCGATGGATTTCAGGTGTGCCTCGTAGTTTTTCAACACGAGGGAGGTATCCCCCCTGACCACGTCATCGGCGTGAAACGTGGGCAGCTGACCTTTAATGCCCACATAGTAGTGAGTCAGGATCAGCGGGGCCAACAGGTCATCGACGGATCGAAATCGTTCGAGCATGGGGACGGTTCCGAGATCGCTTTTCTGCACATTGGTCGTCACCGCGATCATGAAGGATTTTCCGGTCAGCTGCCCCCCTTCGCCGTATACATCGGCAATGCGGTAAGTCTTATCGTATACCAGAAATTCATCAAAGTATTTTTTCAACAGGTGCGGCAGGCCAAACCACCAATGGGGAAATGGTAAACAATGGCATCCGCCCGCTTCAGTTTATGGATTTCGTCGTCGACGTCCCATAGGCCTGTGGCGGTGTCAGTGACCTGGATTTGATGGTGTTCACCCAGGATATTGCATGACATCTGGAACAGGGCGTCGTTGAGTACGCCTTTGGAGGCATACAGCGCCTGGTTGGCTTTGATCAGCATGATATTGATGCAATCCTCATTGGTTGGGGGGCAAGGAGTCGGTTGCACTTTTGACGGCAGACCTCTCCTTGTTTACGTCTTCATCAAAATCAACGGCGGTCAAGGACAACAGCGGGCCGTAGTGTCGCTGCAGGGTGTCTTTGATCTGATCCAGGGGGAGGTCTAAAAATTCCCCCCGGTAGCGCACGTACTCCATGTGCGCATTCCCCAATTGGTCAAAGGGGTGGTAAATGGAATCGGAGCCACCGTCAAAATCGAGAGGCTTTAAATGAAACCGGTCGCACAGCTCGATGTTGAACGCCGGCGTGGCCTTGACCCATTGTCCGTCGATAAAAATGGACGTGTACCCGTGCCAGAAAAAAATGTCTGTTTTCATCAGGGTTCGCAGCCGCTCGGTGGACAGGTGGTTGCGCACGTCCGCAAAACCGAGCTTCGCGGGAATCCCCAAAACCCGGCAACAGGCGGCAAGCAGCACGGCCTTTGACACGCACCAGCCACGCCCGGAAGCCAGGGTTGTGCTGGCTCGCATTCCTTCGACGGACAGGTCAATCGCATACGGATCGTAGCGGATGCCATCACGAACTGAATAGTACAGGCAGACCGCCTGGTCTCTGGCGGTTGCCGCACCGTCTGCATGTGAGTTGGCGAACATAGTCACGCGGGCATGGTCGCCGTCGATGACGGGCGTGGGTCGAAGCGATTCGTGAAAATCAGGGGCCATGGTTCATCCATCTGCTTGGCGAGCTATCGGGTACAGGGTGAGACGCCATGATGGCGTTGCTTCCCGTCGACTGATTCCGGTTCATGTGCCTGGTGTCGGTGTGGAGACAGATCAGACGTCGGATGTGTCCGTCGTGGCTTTGGACTGGATCGTTTCGTTTGAATTCGCAGGGGCTGGCATTTGTCCTTGGGCATTGATGTCGAGGCCCAGTGATCTGGCCCGCTTGGCCCATTGACGTCGCGCCATGGCCTGCATGTCTTCAACCGTGTCCATCTCGTCTACGATCTCCATGCCAAGCAGGGTTTCGACGACATCCTCGGTCGTCACCAGCCCTTTGGTCCCACCGTACTCATCGATCACCAGAGCGATTTGCTGGCGTTGGTCGAGAAAAAATTCGAGCAGGTTTGTCAGGGACAGGTTGCCGGGAACCGTTTTCATCGTCCGCTTCAGCGTTTCGATTTTACTGTCGCCGTTATTTTGTGCCTTGGCGAGCAGCAAATCGTCCCTTAGAATGAACCCGGTGATGTGGTCCAGGTCCGTTTTAAAGAGGGGCAGGCGTGAGAAAGCGACAGATGGTTTAGCATCCAGGGCGTCGGTGACGCTCATGTCCTCGGACAGACCGGTAATCACCGTCCGCGGCGTCATGATGTCATTGGCCGTCAACGAACTGAAGCGGAATAGATTCCGGATGATCCGTGATTCATGCGGGTCGATTTTTCCGGCACGTTCACCTATGCCAGCCATGGCGATGAATTCTTCGCGGCTGAACACACTGGTGGTTTTCCCACGAGCGATTACGCGGGTCAGTATTTCAGAGAACCAGATCAGCGGATACAACGCCCAAATCAACCCGCGGACAAATCGTGCCGTGAGCCCGGCCAGTGATCGCCAGTAGACAGCGCCGATGGTTTTAGGGATAATTTCGGAAAGGAACAGGATCATCAGGGTCATCACAGCGGAAAACAGGCCGAACCAGGCGCTGCCGAACACCACTGTCGCCTTGGAACCCGAGCCGATAGCCCCTACCGTATGGGCGATGGTATTCAAGGTCAAGATGGCGGCCAGGGACTGGTCCACATTGTCCTGTTTCAATTGTTTCAGCAACGCGGCGAGTTTGGGCTTTTTTTTGTGCAGACCGGCGATATAGGCGGGCGTTATGCTCAAAAGGACCGCTTCGGCGACACTGCAGAGAAAGGAGAAAACCAAGGCCAGCAGAATGTAAGACACCAGCAGGATGACATCGGCATTTGTGTAATCGGCCTTTACCGGTGCGTTGCCCGACAGGCCGACGGCCAGGACCGTGTCGGCTGCAGACAGCACGATCATCAGTATTGCCAGCCTGAAAATTCCTTTGATTATAGATTTCAATATCCGAATCAGAATACCTCCCGGTCAGGCTTCTGAAACGACTGCTTCGATTTTTTCCCAGATGAACTGGGCAACTTCCTCGGCCGAATTTTTTTCGATGACGGCCAGGTCCTCGCATAACGCCTCGATGTTTGCTTCGTCGATATCGGTCATTTTATTCACCAGGAAGGAATCCACCTCGCCGTCTGCAGGCAGCAGGCCACAGGCGCCCAGGGCGCCGATGTAATTGCCGTCGACAAAAATCGGTACCACGATCTTCATCAGCCCGGCGTCGCACGCTTCGATCACCGGCCGCTTCTCATCCTTGGCCTGGTTGGCCAGGTTCATGTGGGCCACGGCACAAATGAACGACTGGCCTTTGTCCGTGGCCTTGATGGCCGGACAGAGGCGATTGACCCATACTTTATTGTCGGTAATGCGGATGCCGTCGGTATTGAACACGTTGGACTCCAGTCCCGAGTGTTCATGAATCTCATTTTCTATCTGGGTCCATTTTTCCAGAGGCAATAGATCAGTCAGTTCCACGGCCACACTCCTTGGTTCATTGGTACAGATAAGGTTTCAGTTTTGACTCGCTGTCCCTTCCTTTACCATTTTTTTAAGGTGATAGGGAAGAGCTTTCCGTCAACCAGGTCTTGAGCCGCTTCATGCCTTCCTCGATGGAAATGTCGGCCGTGTAACCCAGGTCTCGCTTGGCCGCAGAAATGTCAAACCAATGGGACGTAGCCAGTTCCCGGGCAACGAAGCGGGTCATGCGGGGCTCCCCGGAGATACCGAAAGTGCGATACACCCACTCCATTAACGTACCGATCCAATAGGCCGCCCTGGGTGACACGGTTTTGGTCAGCGGGGGCTTGTCGCCGGCATTCAGGATTCGATCAACCATCTCCCACAAGCCGATGGGATTATCGTCGCTGATGAAGTAGGCCCTGCCCGAAACCGCCGGGTTTTTCTCCAGCGCCGCCATGGCCAGCACGTGGGCGCGGGCAGCGTTATCGACGTAAATCGTGTCCACGCGGTTCTCTCCGCCACCTACCCGCCTCAGGCTATCGGCCCGGGCGATGATGCGCGGCACCAGGTGGTTGTCCTGCGGTCCCCAGATCAGATGCGGCCGCAGGGCGACGGTTTTAAGCGTATCGTCTGCGGCGGCCAGCACGGCCTGTTCGGCCATGGCTTTGGTCTGTGGGTAGGGCGCATGATAATGAGCCGGGTAGGGGACTGATTCGTCCACCCCCTGCATGTCGCCGCCGTCAAAAACCACGCTGGGGCTGCTGGTGTATATCAGCATCGGCACCCGGCTGGATCGGCAGGCCGAAATGACATTTCGGGTGCCGATCACGTTGGGTCGGTGATAATCCTCGAGCGCGCCCCACACCCCGGCTTTGGCCGCCACGTGGAAAACGGCATCCATGCCGCGAACCGCGTCTTTGACGGCATCTGCGTCGGCGATGTCACCGGATAGCTGAGGGACATCGAGGGTGTCAAGATCTGGGTGTGTGCATCGCGAAAAGCTGACCACCCGATGTCCTTTGTCCAGCAGTTGCTGTACGATGGCATGGCCCAGAAACCCTCCGCCGCCGGTAACCAGAATGTTTTTTTTGATACTACTCGCTGGTGATTGATTGGTGTTGGTATCCATAACGAATGATTTCGAATTTATCTTAAAAGTAATAGTTTTGAGTGTTAAGTTTTAAGCAAAGGATCGAAATCGATTTGATAAAGGGGTTATTCCCCGATATCATAAACCACTATTGGAGTGGGTTTTCATTCTAATCGGTAGAATACATCAACTTAACACATGAAGCTTAACACTTTCGTCATTAAATTTTCTTTTCCGCCCAAACGGCCAACTGCTCCCTGAAAATCTTGGAATTGTGGCGGATATCAACAGGGAAGGCCCGGTGAAACAGGATCGTTTCGATGTCCTCACTGATTGGGCTGGACTTGGCCAACGCCAACAGTTCTTTTTTCAAGCCTTTTTTATCCTTGCCGGCGTCTCCGGGCACCAGTTCGATACAGACCACCGGCCGCTGGCGTCCCTGGGATCCTACACCGACCAGCGCGCTGCGGAAAACGCGAGGATGGTTGTTGAATAAGGCCTCGCAGGGAATCGTGTACATGGTCTTATTTGAACAAACCACCCGGTGGCTTTTGCGGCCGCAGAACCAGATACGGCCTTTTTTGTCAATCCATCCCAAGTCTCCCATGCGGTGCCAGAAGGTGTCGCCGTCGACGATCTTGGCCAGTGCGTCGTCCCGGGGCCGCTCGTAATAGCCGCGGGTCACCTGATCGCCGCGAACGCTGATCTCGCCGATTTCTCCGTCCGGTAATAGCAGGTCGTCGGTCCACTGGGCAATCGGACCGTCCGAGATACGGATGATTCGCACGTCGATGCCGGCAACGGGTCGCCCGACGCACATGCCGTAGCCTTGTTCGCTGAGCTTGCGGGTTTCGTTCAGGATCGCGTTGCTGCCGAAAGCGCTGACCGGCATGGCCTCCGTGGCCCCATACCCGGTATGGATTTGAGCGCCCTCGGTGAGCATGGCGGAAAACTGTTCGATATTGGCCGGTGTGGCCGGTGCGCCCGCGGAAATCACCCGCTTTAAGGTGGGCAGTCTGATTCCATTTTCCTTGCCGTAGCGGCCCACGCGGTTGAGTAGGGCAGGGGAGGCGAACATATTGGTGACGCCGTGATTGACGATGGCTTCAATGATTCGCTCCGGGTTGACATGGGCTGGCTTGGTGGGGTCCATGTCCGGAATAATGGCCGTCATTCCCAATGCCGGGTCAAACAGGGCAAAAAGCGGAAATGTGGGCAGGTCGATTTCCTCCGGGGTGATTCCAAACTGGGCGCGGATGCTGCGAACCTGGGCATCGAAGACCCCGTGGGTGTAATATACACCCTTGGCCGGACCGGTACTGCCGGTGGTAAAGAGGATGGCGGCGATTTCATCGGCCCGGGTGTCCGCCATGCGGTATGGTTCCCACTGTCTGCTGCGTACCTGACCCAGGGTGAATCCACCCCAAAACCAGCGCCTGCCCACGGTAATGAAGGTCTTGACGTCTTTGAAATACCTGGGGGCCAAGGTGCGCAGCACGTGGGCCGGAGGGATGCCAATCAGTGCCTGGGCCTGACTTTCCTTCAGGCAGTTCAACATTCGGGAGACGCCCATACCTGGGTCGACCACAACGGGCACGGCCCCGACCTTGAAGAGAGCAAAGACCAGGGCGAAGAAATCCAGGCTCGGCTTGACCATGAGGATGGTTCGCACACCGCGACTGACCCCCCTATCGTTAAGACCCCGGGCCAGGCAATCCGATTCGATGTCCAGTTGGCGGAAGGTAAGGTGGGTGTATGCCACCCGGTTTTGGCCGTCCCTGCCGCAAGGGCAGACCACCGCCCGCTTGTAGGGTTGGAGGCGTGCCATGTCGCGCAAATAGGTGGCCACGTTGACGGTGGTAAGGTCAGGAGCGATGGACGTTGATTCCATAAACATTTCTATTTACACTGGATGCCGTGCCAGAAAATCAGTTGCCAATCCGATGATCCGCTCCGGCACATCCTCCAGCAGGTAGTGGCCGGCGTCGTCGAACAGGTGCTTTTCAGCCTTGGGAAACCGTCGGCACCACTCGTTGTAGTAATCCACGTCGAAGACGAAATCGTGCCGCCCCCACAGGATCAGCATGGGGATATGGGCCAGTGCGGCCAGGTGCCGGTCCACCCTGTCGACGATGGAAAATCCCGGATCACCGGGTACCAGGGGAATGTCCTGGACAAAGCGCAGGGTGGCCAGCCGGTTTTTCGGGCAGTTATAGGGTGCCAGCAGCCCTTGTTTCACTTTCGCGGCCAACCGTTTTCGCGGTGCCATGTGAAGGGCCCCTCTGGCAAACAGGTTTCCATAAAGTACGGCCGGCGTGGCCAGGGCGCCCAGATTGCGAATCACCCACAGCCGCAAGGGAATGCCCTTGCGGCCTGGTGGAAAAAAGCCTGCCGTGTTGGTGATGATCAGGCGTGCCACCCGATGCGGATTGGCCAAGGCCCAGGCCATGGCGATCATGCCGCCCCAGTCATGGACCATGAGCGTGACCCGGTCCAGGTCAAGATGATCCATCAACGCCGAAAAATCATCCAACCGGCTTTGCAGTCGAAAGTCGTACTCACCGTCACTGGGTTTGTCCGACAGGCCGCATCCCATGTGATCGGGGGCGATGGTGCGATGGCCCGAAGCAAGGGCGGTGATCATGCGGCGAAAGAAAAATGACCAGGTGGGGTTTCCGTGCACCATGACCACCGGGTCGCCTTTCCCCTGGTCGACATAATGATAGCGTAATCCGTTGCGATCCAGAAAATGAGATTGAAATGGGTAAAGATACTGGTAGTCGTCCGGATCGACGGTTGGTTTAATCGGTTTCATGGTCACGTGTTGTCGGCTGCTGGAACCAGAGCCAGTTCAAAATTTTCCATTTTGTATATGGGTAGGCCATCCACTTTGAGCAGGCCGTTGGCCCGAATTGCCGGGGAGGGTCCTTCACACACATGAGTGATCAGGGCTTCCACGGCAACGACTTTATTTTTCGGAATGATCTGACCACGATAGGTCCAGTTGTGGCGGCGGCCTTCCACCATGCGGAACCGGTGGGTTGCCCTCAGATCCGGCCACCGTTTCATTGCCACAGTTTTGATCAGTTGTAAAAAGGATTCCAACCCCAAGGAGCCGGGGCAGACCGGATCCTGGTGGAAATGGGCCTTGAAAAACCATTCGTCCGGGTCCACCTGTTTAAGACCGCGAATGTAGCCCAATCCAGATGCTCTGCCTTCCGGCAAACTGGCCTCGATGCGGTCAATCATCATCAGTGCCTTGCCTGGCAGCGTCAGCTGATCCACAGATACGGGTACATTGGTAGCGGATTCCGGTGTGTGCGGGGGATCCATAGACAGGTCGCAGGCACCGTCCGTGGAGCCGGTGTAGGGTAGCATGGCCTTGACCAAGGGATCTGCATGCCCCATACCCTTTTGCTCGTTGAGCGCTTCTGCGGAAAAGAACCCGAAATAGGTGTCGCCGGCGTAGACCGTTTCGCCACCGGCATGTACCTCGAATTCAAAATTTTCAATGATCATGTCCGCCGCCTCGCTGACCTTGGTCATTCGGCAGCGCATGGTCAAGGTGCCGGTGGCCGGCGTCACCTGCCGGTGCAGGACGCCACTGCCCCCCAGGTTGCGAAACTTCAGGTCTTGCTGGCTGCGCAGGGCAGATCCTGCATAGGCCGCAAGCCATCCACAGGGTTGCAGGGCGATTTCCAGCAACACGCAAAAGGGCATGACGCCGGAGCGGTCGGCGGCAAAATACCACGCCTGCTCGGGTGTGTCATACTGGGCGGTTACCCATCCATCGGCCTTGAGCGACCACGGGGGTGGCTCTACATGGACTACCCTGTCCATGAAGCAGTAGGGCGGTCCCGGAAGTCGGGCGATCTTGCGGTGTTCGTCGAAGATGCGGTAGGGATCACCAAAGGCCTCGGAGGGTTTCCCGGTGGCGAAGGCCAGAATTGACGCCCGGTCGTAAAGGGGGGCGGCGGACGCCGTCGGTTCATCGACCATCGCCGTCCGAATTTTCTGTTGACACCATACGGCCTCGATCTCCTCGCGCCCGATCCCGGTCATCTTCATGGACATATCCTTGAAAAAGACGATGGGACGATCGTCGGCAGACATGTGGGCGTCGGCAATGGCGTAAGGTTCCGGGCCGTATCCGATTTCACTGATCTGGATTTCGTAGTGCACATGGCGTGTGACCGGGGTGACCGGGCCGCGGCACTTGAGCCGGGCAGCATTGCCGATTACCGGTTCGTAGCACACGCCAGGTTTGTCCGTGACCCATCCCATGCGCTGGAGAAAGACCCGCAGCGTGTGGCCGCAACATTCGTACATGAGGGTGCCGGGCATGACCATGTCATCCACGAAATGGCAGACGAGAAACCAGTCGTCGGGATGGATGTCCGTTTCGGCCCGGATCAGGCCCAGACCATAACGACCGCCCTCGGGGTCAAGTTCGATGATGCGGTGAATCAGGCGCATGCGACCACCGGGCAAATGCAAACCGGTTGAAAGGCCGATGCCGGTAAACTGCCGGCCGAAACAGCCGGCCAAGTCGCCCTGGCGCAGGGCCTCCACCTGGTCATCCGAATAGGTTTCTCTGGCCATGGGAACCGGCGGTTGCCAGTTTGCCGGGCATCTGCCGGGGACGGCTTGTCGCTCTTGCTGGGTGAGGATGATACCACCTGAGTTGACCACTTCGGCCTCGGTGAAAAAGCCGGCACAACCATCGCGCATGCTGATCAGGTGTTCTCCGTTGATATATCCCTCGAAACGGAAAAAAAACATCCAGGTTTCCCCATGGCGCACGAAACGGTCGATGGCGATCTCATAGCGAATGGTCTCCCCGGGACGAGGCAACCCCCTGTGGAAGACCACCACCGCGTCCAGCAGACGGTAGGCCCGCTCACCCTTCACCTGGTGGTCGATGCCCAGGTACGAACTCAGGAACAGGTCCGCCTGGCCGGCCTCCACGCTGATACATACCGGTGCGCAATCACCATCCAGGTACCAGGCACCGGGCAGGACGTCATGCTCGGTGACCACCCGGCCCGACTCCATGGAGAGCATTTCACCCTGCACGGAGACGATGCGATCCACCAGCATCAACGGCTCGTCGGGCAGGCGCACCCGCACGCGGTGGGTGTCCACCACGTCAAAGGCCGGGCCCAGGACGCGGCCCACGCTGCCAACGGCAAAAGCCATGCACATCTCCCGGTCGTAGGCGGGGGGGCTTGGCGATTTCTGCACCTGTATAGCGGCAGCGGCCGCCTCTGGCTGGTCCGGGGGCTCGTCGGTCAAGCGGGCGCCCAACCCCAGCAGGCGGGTCTGCAGGTCGACGGCCTCGGCAACGTTTCGGGTCAATTCCTGAGAGAAATCGAGAAATTGCCGGTGGGCGCTGGCCGTGGTTTCCATGTTCCGCTGGGCCGCCTCGAGCAATTGCGCCCACGGAGCATCGGAAGTTGAACCGTTTTCAGCTGGGGATGGCGATCCCTCCATGGGCTGATAACCGACGGATACCTCAGGGGGTACTTCAGACTTTTTAGGTTCAGGCGGCAACGAATCAAACGGTTTCTGCTTGGTCAATGGTTCAGGCAGGCGTGGACAGAGCATGTGACCGCCAACGGCGACAGATACGATCTTTCGTGCAACCACCGACCCCGATTCGATGGTGGGTTCAAACCCCTCATACAATGCCTTCAGATTCACAGGCACCCGCTCGGCGACCAGTCGGGCCAGGCATCGCAGCAGCGAGGCGATTTCGTCTTCGTTGCCGTAGTTGGCGGCCACGGCAACATGGGGTTGACCCGTTAAGATCTGATCAATCATGCGGTTGCACGTCGCCCGTGGACCTACCTCAATGAATACCTTGACCCCATCGGCACATGCGCGCTTAATCGTCTGGGTGAAGTCAAATCCACCAACTGCTTGTTTTACAATGGAATCAGCAGCCCGGTTAGAGGTGACCTCGTAGGTGGTGGCCCAGCTGCAGCTGTAAACATCAAGCCCTTGTTTGGATGTGGTTGGAAAAACATGCAGGCGTCGGTAGGCCTCTGCCACGGGACTGGCCGCATCGCAGTGGACGGTGACCACGCCGTCCAAGTATACCGCCTGACAGTCCAAGCTGGCAATGGCCTGGTCCACCGCCCATTCCAATCCGCCGATGACGCACTCATGGGGTGAATTGACGATGAGTAGTCGCACCCGGGGAATGTTCGCAAGGGTTTCCCGCACCGATTTTGCCGGCCGGTTGACTACCGCCACCCGCCATACCACGGCCTCTTCCATTGGAATCCGCCATGCCTGACGAAGTGCCAGGCACGGGCCGGCAAGCTGGGTGGCGAACAGGTCGGTCGTCTGCATGCGCGCCAGCATGTCCCCCCGGTCTGGCCACACGCCCTGGGCGAACAGGGCTGAGGATTCACCCAGGCTGTAGCCGATGACGGCATCCGCACGAACGGAAAACCGGTCGAGCACGCGGGTCATGAGATCACCGAAAACCACCTGCCCGAAAATCATGTTCAGGGGGTCAGCCTTGAGCCGGGAGATGGCTTCTGCCTCCCATCCGGGTTGCCAGGAGCATCGCCAGGGCATCAGGTTCCAGGGCCGGAACTGGGTCTTCAAATGTTCGGTTTCTTGGTCCATCCCGTTGACGATGCCGGGGAATCGCAGGGCCAGGTCTCGTCCCATGCCCAGGTAATGGTTGCCTGAGCCCGGGTAAACCAGGGCCACCCGTGCATCGGCCCCGATGGGACGACTGCGGAAAAATACCTGTCGAGAATGCGCATCGGATTCACCGGAGGCAACGGCCTGGCGGGCGTCGATGAACAACCTACGATAACTATCGCCCGGTTTCAGAATCAGGGCGACAGCCAGTCGATGATCGGACCGCGGTGGGTGTAATTGCATCCACCTTCCGGCGGCCGTCTCCACCGACGCAGGAGCGGGGGCGCGCGATAAGAAATCCTCCAGTCCTGCAAGGCCTTCAATCAGTTGCGGCGGTGCGTTTCCGCTGACCACGAAGAGGCCGGCGCGGGTGTCGATGGCCGGGGTGGGACCACTGTATTCGACCGCAGATGCACTGGTTTCATCTTCCTGCATCAGCACATGGCTGCAATTGCCATCCATGGTGATCGATGCGCAGCAGGCGGCTCGGGGACCGCGTTCCCGATCCCGATACCACGCCTGCGCCCGATCCGGAACGTGAAATGGACTCGTTCTTTTCGCCAGTCCGTCCGATGGTTCGGGCAGCCTAAAACCGGCAAGGGGTGGCAGAACGCGATGATGCAAGCACAGTGCTGTCTTCGCCAGGGATGCCAGACCGTCGGCAGCACCGCTATACCCGGCAATGGGTTTGGTGGATCCCAGTGCGATGGCCGCAGATGGGTCGGTTCGGTCGGGACCGGGAAAAAAGCCGGTAAGGGCGGCGATCTCCATGCGGTCCAGATCCGGCGTACCGGCGCCGTGGGCTTCCACATATGACACCGAAGCGACCGAGACACCGGTCTGGCCAAAGCATTCGGTCAGTGAGCGGCAGTAGGTCGATTCGCTGACACGGCCCTCTGCGAGATCGTCACCCCCGGCGTTTCCGATACCGCGGATGACGGCATAAATGCGATCGCCGTCGATTCGGGCCTGGGCCAGTGGCTTGAGGACCAGCGCCACTGCACCGTCGCCGGGAAGCGTCCCATCGGCTGCGGCGTCGAATGGGCGGATCGCATTGGTGGGTGAAAGGGGCAAAAACTGGTTCATACGAATCACGTTGCGCCCTTCAGCGGCCAGGTCCACCGCACCGATCAGCATGGCGTCGACCGCCTTGTCCTGCAGCAGGTCGACGGCAACCTGCAGTGCTTTGATCCCGGAGGCAGCATCGGCTGAGACCACGAAACTGGGTCCGCCGAAGCGAAATTCCCGGGCCATGCGGCTGGCGACGATACCTCCTAATGCCCCCATGACCCGCGGCGGGGTAAGGGGGGGGGCGCACTGGTCCCGCAGGCGTTCCATCCATTGATTCATGGTTCCGTCGTCAAGGTTCAGGCCATGCACCGCGTTCCAGTGTTTGACCGCCGAGAAAAGCTGCCAGCGCAGATGAAAGTTGGTCGCTTCGAAATCGAATCCGAGACCGAATACTACGCCCATGCGTTCACGGGGCTCACGCAGGATGAACCCGGCGTCGGTCAGGGCACCGGCACCCACTTTGAGGGCCAGCAACTGCTGGGGGAGGATATCGTCGATTTCGTTGGGTGGGATCTGGAACTCGCCGATAGCCACGTCAAGGCTGTCGACATAGGCTCCTTTGGGGTCGAGGCCGCCCAAGGCAACGATCAACGCCGCGTCGGCCCCTTTCCAGCGGCCGGGGGGCCGATCAACGATGGCACTGTGACCGTGGAATACGGCTTTTGCAAATGCATGCAAATTGTTTAGCGATCCCAGCGTCACATCCATGCCCACGATGGCCACCGGGGCAGGGGATTCAACATCCGGATTTTCATGGGTTGATAGTCGTTGGAAACCGATAGATCGATCTGCAGATGAAGGTGTCGGCCACTCTTCAAACAGGATATGGGCGTTGATGCCGCCGAATCCGAAAGCGCTGACTGCAGCCCGCCTGGGGGTTTTTGCCGCACGGGGATGCCAGGGCATTGCTTTGGTTTGCACCTTGAATGGACTGCCCCTTAAGGGGCTATTTTCAGGGGGTTGTTCAAAATTGATCGAAGGCGGCAGGGTCCGGTGCTTGATGGCCAGCAGGGTTTTGATCATGCCGGCCGCGCCGGCAGTGGTCAGCAGGTGGCCGATCATGGATTTCACCGAACCGATGGCGCAAGTACCCGCCTCAGATGATTCTGTTTTCCAGAGTTGGATTAGGCTCTGGATTTCCGTGGCGTCGCCGGCACGGGTGCCGGTGCCGTGGCATTCAATGTGGTCCACGTCAGATGGCTGCCAGCTGGCCGACCGGTAGGCCTGTCGCATGGCGCGGACCTGGCCGCGGCTTTCCGGGGCCAACAGGTTGCCTCGCATATCGTTGGACAGCCCCACACCGTGGATGACGCCGTGGATGGTATCGTCGTGTTCGATGGCATCGGCCAGGCGCTTCAACACCAGAATGCCCACGCCTTCGCCCACCACCAGGCCGTCTGCCTGCCTGTCGAAGGGTGCGCAACGGCCCGAAACCGACAAGGCCTGAAGCTGGCTGAAACCGGTCTGGGTGTAAAGGCATTCGGGTCGCGAGACGCCGCCGGTCACGACCATGTCTGCACGGTTTGCCGCCAGTGCATGGCAGGCGAGCTTGACCGCATAGATAGAGGAAGCGCAGGCGGCGTCAAGGGTAAAACTGTCCCCGCCAAATCCCATTTCCGCAGCCAGGAGGGCCGCAGGCAGGCCGTCAACCCGACTGGCCAGAGCCTCGCAACGGGTTGGGGTTGTCGGGGCGGTCGATGCATGGGGAAACAGGCGATGTTCAATGGCCTTGCCCAGGATTTTCCGGGAAAAGCTGGAGGCGCTGTCCGTGGGCAGGGCAATGGCTGCCAGAATAGTGTCGATGCGGTGGTGGTCAACCGGAGCGGTTACACAATTCTGTACCGCTCGTTTTCCAGCAGCGAGTGTTAGCTGATGGACCGGATCCAGTTCTCGGGTCAGATCCGGATCCAGCGCAAAGGCATCGGGATCGAAGGTGAAATCAGTGATTAAACAGGCGTGGCTGGAGTAGGGGCGATCCGGCACCCGGGAGGTGCTGAGCCGATCCTGAGATGGGGCGATCCAACGGCCTTCCGGAACCGGTGCCGACTGATCGATACCGTCGACAATATTTTGCCAGAACCGATCCAGGTTCGGGGCGCCGGGAAAGATGCCGTCCATCCCGACGACGGCGATAAGGGGGTGTTTATCCATATCAGGAAAGGTTACGATTTATTACCATGGTACCGAGGATGCCCCAAAATAACGACATTGATGGTATAATTTTCAGTCCGTTGTCAAAAACCGATTACATACCCGCTTCATGGATATAACGCAAGAATCAATAGACAATCAATCAACCGACATGGGTCTACAACTGATGACAGGTCAATGTCACCCACACAGATGCTACCGATGCTCACCTTCTTCTTGGGTTCGGGATTTGCTTTGACAGCGACACCGGCTGCCGCTATTGTATGGTTAAGTGCGCTATCGTCACCAAGACCACCGAATACATATGGAAAAACAGTTTCACGGATGATCGTCAAACACATGGTGGTGAATATTATTGGCGATAAGGATTCGACAGGTCTGCCAATACGAAAAACAAGGAGGTGAATCATGAAAATCCAAGTTAAACGTATCCTCTGCGCCACAGACCTTTCCGATTTTTCCAATTCAGCCGTCATTCAGGCCATCGGCATGGCCAAGGAGTTCGGATCAACGCTTTTTATCTGCCATGTGATCGATCTGCCATTGGTTACCATGCATGGGGCGGCTTTTGTTTACCCGGAGGATCAGATCGAGGAGATGAAAACCGGTGCCATGGATCAAATCAGAGGATTGGTGAAGGACAGCGCGCTGAATTGGGAAGCCGTTGTGGAAACCGGGCCCGTCTCCAGCATGCTGTGCCGTTTGGCCGCTGAAAAACAGGCGGATTTGGCTATCGTGTCCACCCATGGGCGCACCGGGCTCAAGCGGCTGTTTCTCGGGTCGGTGACCGAAAGGCTGTTGCGAACGATTTCCTGTCCGCTGTTGGTCGTTACTCCGCCTGAAAAAACGGGCAGGATGGAAAAGCAGTTCAAAGGATTCGGCTTCAAACAGATTATGGTGGGGTGCGATTTTTCAGCAGACTCAGGAAGAGCAGTGGAATACGGGTTCAGCCTGGCCCAGGAGTTCCAAGCCGTGATCCATCTGGTGCATGTGGTGGAGCCTTTTGTCTACCGGGATGCCATGCTGCCGGAATCTGTAAAAACAGAGGCGCTTTCCGAGGTGGCCACGGGTTGCCGACAGCGCCTGGAGGACCTGGTGCCGGCAGACGCCCACAACTGGTGCAAGGTCGAGATCGCCTGCGAGGCCGGTAAGCCTTTTCAGGCATTAAAAACATACGCCGGAATCCACCAGGTTGATCTCATCGTACTTGGCGTGCGGGGCCATTCACTGGTTGAGACGATGCTTTTGGGCTCGACCACCGACCGGGTGATCCGAGGGGTGGCCTGCCCGGTGCTGTCCGTCTGCCCGCCCTGATGCGGTACAACGACAGCGGTACCATGGGCGATTGACGGGGCTTTTTAAAAAAATAGATCCGGAGTGGTTACCTGTCAATCGACAAAAGCCCTTGCTAAACGGCTTTCGATTTCGTGTCGGCGGGCAATTGGAAGACAAAGGGTAGGCCGATGAATCCGACCAAGGCAAAAATGATATAGGTGGCTTTTAATCCAATCATATCCCCGGTCATGCCGACTATCACCACTACCGCCGAGCGAGCCAAAAATGAAATCATCATGAACAGTCCATTGGCGGCTGAAGGGCTCTCCAATGCGTTTTCCTGAACCAATGCCAGCATTACCGGGGTGGTTGACAACAAGGTGAAACCGGTGAGCACCAGCATGGCATACGCCAACCAACCATCCACCCAGACAAACGCCAGTAGCGATACCGGAGCGCCCAGCAACGACAGGGTCAGCAATCGTCGTCGGCCGAATCGATCGCTCAGGGTGCCGGCGACCATGACGCCTGCAACGCCGGCGATTTCAAAGATGGTCAATCCGGCACCGGCCAACCACAGATTTCCCGTGTTCATGACGATAAAGGTAGGCAGAAACGAAGCCATGCAGCCGTGCATGAAGCCCCTGGCCACGAGGATGCCCGTAATCGGCATCAGGATATGGCGCATGCCGCGCCAGGTTTGCATCAGTGGCACCGGTGCAGCGGCGGTTCGGGGCACCGGAAGGTCTCGGGTAGCCAATAGAAGTAGGGCCGAGCAGGCAAAACTGACCGCCATCACCGGATAGAAGCCGTCCAACCCCAATAGGGCAACCAGGCCCACCGCCACCATTGGCCCAACCGCACGGGCTGCTTCCCCGCCGACCATGAAAAAAGACATGCCCATGCCTTTTCGATCACCGGACATGCGGGCCACCACCACCGGTGCTGGCACATGAAACACGGATACGCTGATGCCGGCAAACAGCATCAGGATCAGCAGCATTCCATAGGTGGGTGCGACACCGATCAGGCTCATGGGGATGGCGGTCAACGCCGGCGCCAGAATGAGAAACCAACGGACGCTGATACGATCCGCCAGGGAACCGATCCACGGGTTGATCAACGCGGGCAACTGCATCACCGTGGATAGCAGGCCGGCTTGGGTCAGGGTCATGGAGAGTTTTTCGATGAGCAGTGGCAGCAGCGGTGCCAGAAAACTGGAATAAACGTCATGGATGAAGTGGGCGATGGAAACGGCGATGACACCTTTCAGGTTGACACGGTCGCTCGGTATCGGTGTTTTAATTGTCGTCGGATCGGCGATTGGTTGCATGAGCGTCCATAGTTGTCAGGAAGGCGTGCTTTTACTAAAAAGAGTTGCCATTAGCGCCTGAGCCTATATCTGTTTGCCCGGATTCGGTCAACCTTACAACAACCGGTGAGGATTTCCAGGGTGGCTGGCTATTCGAAAAGCCCGACTTTTCCAACCAACTAAAACCCACCGCATGGCTTGATGTTAGTGGACATCCAAAAACTATTGTTTTTCTGTGGAGAACGGTTATCTTTTTTCTAATAACCAATTGGCCTGAAAGGGAACGCAGCATAATGTATCTTGCCCGATTGCCCGATAAAAATAATCGCTGTCGATACAAAATCAGACAATCCTATGCCGATGGCCACTGCTATCGTAGCCGTGATCTGTTTGACCTGGGTGACGATCCATCACGCTTTATCGTCTATCCTGGCGGGAATGGCTTCTATATCGATACGGTTGTTGAAGACACCATCGCCGATCAGGGATTTTCAGTCTCTCAGGATGACTTAGAGCCGGTTTTCATGCCTTTTCTATCGACGCGCATCCGAAGGGTGATCGATGGATTCGATCGAAAAACGCGAGTTGCTTCGCCTTCAGATACGTGTGCCCCTGCAGACACCATTCATCGGTTCGACCGCTACCGCCTGCATTATCTCAAGCTGGGACGGGTGGACCACAGGGAGGTAGGTTGCACCCCTGACCGGTTTTACGCAAGGCTTGCCCACAAATCCCGCGATGAGATCGAATACGATTTTTTAGAAGCGGAGCGTGTCCTCAAACCGGATGATCTGGCCCACTACACGTACCAGATTTTTAACCTGCAGCAATACTTCAGCGAAAATTTTGCGCGCAGCCACCCCGAAGGTCTCGATCAAGACCGCATGGACCGGTTTTTCGTCAAGACCCTGTGTCAACTCAGCCGGGATGAATCGTTCTGGATGGGCAGCGATGATGAATTCGGTCTGCGACGCCATCTGGTGCGCTACGCGGTCATGTATTTCGACAGCTATTTTCCCTCCGGCGATCCGTTCCGGGATTATTTACGGGATTTCATGAATCGTCACCGAACCCATCGACCGCCGGAAAGTGTCCAGGTCAGTCTGGCTGAATCAGCCAAGTTGTTCGGCGTGACTGTAGATGCATTGAAAAGTATGGATTGCCGTGCGCTGACTCGGCAGTACCGCAAACTGGCCTTGAGGCACCACCCTGACAAAGGCGGTGATCCGGATACCTTTGTCAAACTCGCTGCGGCCTATGAAAAATTGTTGAAGCGTAAATCCAGAAACTGATTGGTAACGTGCTGGAAATACTGGCGGGGTCAGTGTGTTTGCCGATACCGCCCGTTTCAATTGGATGGCAGTTGGTCAGGGTTGTCGGGGTGCTGGAGGCGGCGTAGTGCTGATTTTTTCCTCGTAGGTGGAGAGCAGAAAAAGGGTCGCCAGCGGTTGGGTGAACAGTACACCGATGAAGACGGTTCCACCAATCATGGAAATGGCCATGAAGATGATCACCACCACCACGTGATCGACCAGTTCGCCGCTTCTGCCCATGGCATAGCTTTCCTTTACCGCATCGACAATGCCCATGTTCTTGTCGGTCATCAAGGGAATCATGTAGATGCAGCAAAAGGTGACCGCGACCACGACGAGAACGCCCGGCAGAAAGAGCAGCATGAAACCGATGGAAGTGGCCACGAACACCGCGATACCGAATCCCAACAGCGGAAGGAACAGGTTCATGTGGCTGAAGAGGTCCTGGACTTTGGGTTCCCTCCCGTCGCGCATCAACTGGAGCAAGCTCTGGGTGTAGCCGGCCAGGGTGACCGGGGCCAGAATACCTAAAGTGAGGGAACTCACCGCCACCATCACCAGTGTTATGAGTATCAGCGAGACGACATTGCCAAGAGTCAGATTCCAGGCGGTTTCGATGTGACGTTTAAAGTCCATGGGCGCTCCTGAAGGGGAGTAGGGTAATTGTATGGTTGATTTTATGCTAAACAACGAATTGAAAATAAATAGCTTATGTACTTACCCATAGTAGCTTGTGCGGTTGGAACAGATGGTCGCATATACCGGTTTTGGCCGGCTGTTGTCAACCATTCTCGCCGACTACAGGCGCTGACGATTCCATTTATCGCTTTTCCCGCAATCATCGGTCCAATCGACCGTCCAGCATCCGCCTCATTAGATCCCGTTCGGCCTTCGCCTGGGCAAGTTTAAGTTTCAGGGCATCGTGTCTGGCAGGCGGGGATTCAGCCAGTTCTTTTTCCAGTCGATCCACCTCCTGTTGAAAACGATAAAGATCCCTTGCGATGAGTTGCAAGCTCATGACGTCCTATTCATGTTCCTTGGTGAAAGCTATTGTCTTGAGCACGGCGAAGGGGCCACTTTTATCCTGGGGTTGACACTGGCAGGCTGTTTTGTTGAGGTCCGCACCGCAACGGCTGCACAATCCCTTGCACGCATCCCGGCACAGGGGTTTGAATGGCAGGGCCATGATGATCTGCTGGGCAATTTCGCCACCAAGATCGATGTCATCTCCGCTGTAGGCAATCACGTCCATATGGTTTGACGTGAGTTCGATGTCATCCCCGGTGACCGGATCAATCATGGCGGGATTTTCAGGCACGGCAGTGGCTGAGAAATCGGTTCCTACCTTCATATTAAATGGTTCAAGGCAGCGGCTGCATGGCATGCGGACTTCGGATTCAGCCGTGCCGTGGATCAGAACCGTTTGGCCGGAGAGGGTTGCATGAATACGCACATGAACCGGCCGGGTAAAATGGATGATCCCGTCACCGGTAACGGCACTGAGCAAGGGCAATACGGCTGAATCCTCCCGCTGGTCCAGATTCAATCCCTGTTCGGTGATACTGCCGATGTGCATCCGAAACATTTATAGATAGTTGATTAAATGAATTTAATGTGTTGGTGTAACGTCCCCGGCCGTTGTTTGATATAAGAAACAGCCAGGGGCGTCAATATAGAGTTCTATATTACAGTTTTTCTGCATTGGCCGCAAGATAATCGATAACACCATCGGAAGTGGGACTCATGCCTTCATCACCTTTGTTCCAGCCGGCCGGGCAAACTTCACCATGCTGTTCGGTGAATTGGAGTGCGTCGACCATGCGCAGCATCTCGTCCACATTCCGCCCTAGTGGCAGGTTGTTGACGACCTGATGCTGAACCATGCCATCCCGGTCGATTAAAAAGGAAGCCCTCAGGGCCACACCCGCATCGGGGTGTTCAATGCCAAAAGCGCTGGTGATGGCGTGTTTCACGTCAGCTACCATGGGAAACTGAACCGGTCCGACGCCACCCTCTTTCACTGGCGTATTTCGCCAAGCAAAATGGGTGAACTGGGAATCGATGGAAATGCCTATCACTTCCACGCCTCGTTGATTGAATGCGTCCATGCGCCGATTGTGGGCCAGGATTTCAGTGGGGCAGACAAAGGTAAAGTCAAGGGGCCAGAAAAAAAGAACAATATATTTTCCTTTCCGATCGGAAAGCTTGAAATCTTCTACGATCTCACCGCTAGGCATTACCGCCGGAGCGGTAAAATCCGGTGCAGGTTTTCCAACGAGTACGCTCATTGTCGATCTCCTTATGGTCTGAGCCGATGACGATCATCGGTGGTTGTTAAATGGGGACACGCAGTCAAATCCAATAATCATTCCATATGACGACATGTCAAGTCACCTGAATCGTATAGCCCGTTTAGGCGGCAAGATCGATGTTGAGGCCCCTGACCGTTATCCATCGAACAAAGTTGATTGGTGGTACACGCTGCCTGTTTAAGATGTGATCAAGGCCGGGAAGGGTGACAGATGTTGCTTTCTAATCATTGGAAAAGAATGATTTTTTTCGTGGCGTTGCGGAAGGTTCCTGCGGGTTGTCTCGAAAAAAGACCAGCTGCCAACTGTCCTGGTGAGGATCGTGGCGGATGATATAAAGGCTGCCGTCATCACCGATAAGCTTGAAATACCGGTGATCCGGTGCCAGCCAGCGATCCTGGACCGCGACGACGCTGACATGGCGGGCTCCCATCGTCAGTCGCCGTGGCGTCTCTTCATCCCGGTAGCCGGCATAGCAATCGACCCGGAGATCCATCTATCTGCCGGGCATGATGATTCGTGAGTCCCCGCCCTGCTTGTTCTGCTCCTGTTCTTGCATCTTTCTGATCTGCTCCACCATTCGGGCCATTTCCTGTTCCATGGCCTCTGGAAATGCCTGGATGGCTTCGGCCAGGTTGTTGGCCATTAATTTGGCCTGCAAGGGTAACGGGCCCTGTGGGGTGAGGATCTGCGTGTGGCCGAAAAAGACAGGCGAACGGCTGGAATCATCCTGGCCATCCGCAGTGACCGGCAACATCCGTCGAATGGATGCAACTTTTAGATCGGTGATTGCGTCCTCTCGGTATAGACTGGTTGTATCCACTTTAAAATCAATTTGATCTTGTCCTGCCATTAAGATTCTCCATTCGTTGTGGTTGATTGTGCATCGGGAAAATTACGAGGAACTAAGATAGCTGATTTTGATCAAGGTGTCACGGAGTTTATAAAAAGTGCGTGCGCCTTCATTGATGTGGTTCATGTTGTTGAAGTTTACCGCCGCCCGTCATATAATTGGGTGCACATGCAAACCCAAAAAAACGTATCGCCCCCAAACGGGGAACTTTTTAAGCTCCGCATGACAACGATCGGCATCTCACTGTCTGTCTCCGTGGTGCTGATGGCCGTCAAATTCTATACCTTTCACCTGACGCGCTCCTCGGCGGTGCTCTCCGACGCGCTGGAGTCCATTATCAACGTCGTGGCTGCCGCTTTTGCCGTGGTGAGTATCTGGATGGCTGCACAGCCTCCTGATTCCGATCATCCTTACGGTCACGGCAAAATCGAATACTTTTCCGCCGGGTTCGAAGGGGCACTGATTATTTTTGCCGCCATCGGGATTTTCAAGACCGGCATCTCGCATCTGCTGATGCCCAAACCCCTTGCCAACCTGCAGGTGGGCCTGGTCATCCTGGTCGCTGCAGCAACCGTCAACTTGTTGCTTGGCATCGGGCTGGTAAGGGTTGGTAAAAAAACGGAATCCTTGACCCTGATCGCGGACGGCAGGCACGTGCTCACCGATGTTTACACCTCCGTGGGTGTGGTGGTCGGGCTACTCCTTGTCCACTTGACGGGCTGGCTTTGGCTGGATGGTGGCATTGCCTGCCTGGTCGGCGTCAATATCCTGTTGACCGGCACACGTTTGGTGCGCCAGAGCTTTTCGGCGCTGATGGACGCATCCGACCCCCACCTTCTCGATGAGATATCCCGGCTGCTCGAAAAACACCGCCAGGGTGTTTGGATCGACATTCACCAGTTGCGGGCATGGCGGTCGGGTAATTTTGTCCACATTGATCTGCACCTCGTTCTGCCCAGGGACTACCTGCTCGATGATGCCCACGCCCAGGCCAAGGCCCTGGAACAGCTACTCATCGATCATTTCGAAGGCAATGCAGGCGTTTTGGTTCACATGGACCCGTGCGGGACGGTTTTATCAGACGGCCAGGCTGTGGTGTGCTGGGAAAACTGTTCCGAGCGTTCAGCAGCAGGGCAGGGGGGCGCTGATCGTTCTGACCCATTTGTAAAGCTCGGCGGTAATAAATGATTTCAGTCCCTATGCCGATGAAAAACAGATAGGAGGCCGGAACGGGTTATTGCGCCGGCATGGCGGCAATGGGTTTCAAGGGCAGGGAAAAATAAAAAGTGGCACCTTTTCCCGGTGTGCTCTTGACCTTCAGCTCACCATGGTGGTGCCGGATGATCTGGCGAGTGATAGAGAGCCCCAGGCCGGTTCCCGGTGGGCGTCCACGGGTCGGATCCATCACCTGCTGAAACTTGTTGAAAATCTGTTTTTGGTCCGCCTCGCTGATGCCGATGCCGTTGTCCGAGACCGACACCGTCAGTCGGTCGGCGGAATCGTCCAGTCGGATATCAATCTGGCCAAGCTCCGGGTCGCAGAATTTTACGGCATTGGAAATCAGATTAACCATGGCCTGGATCAACTGGTCACGATCACCTTCGACGGGCCGTGATGCGTCTGGCAGGTTCATCTGCATCCGTATGCGTTTTTCTGCCACCAACTGGCCGGTGGCGCTGACCGCATCTTCCACCACATCCTTAAGATCCACCGCAGTTATTGCCCAACGCATGCGACCTGATTCCAACTTCTGGAAATCGAGCACCTGGGTGATCAGTCGGGTCAGCCGCTGGGTTTCACGGATGATAATGCTGGAAAATTCCCGTTGGCGGTCCGGGGTTGTGTCCGGGTAGTCGTGGAGAATCTCGGCAAGGGAGCGAATAGCTGTCAGCGGGGTCCGGAGTTCGTGTGAGACCGTTGAAATAAATTCATCTTTCAACCGATCCAACTCTTGAAGTCGCTGGTTGGCTGCCCGCAGTTCTGCCGAGGCCCGTTCCAGTTCGCGGCTATAGATGATTGCCTGGCGGGTTTCGTTCAGGATATCCATCACCTCTTCGATGCCAAGGGGTTCCTCCTTGACCACGGAGGCGACCATTACTCGCGCCGATGCCGACCCGATGGCGCCGGCCAGCAGTTTTTCAATGTGATTGACCAGACCGGGATCCCGGGTGAGGGACTGGTCCCAATTGATGCCATAGTCCATTGCATAATTGTCCAGCGCCGCTTCGGTTCGTTCTCTGCCCAAAAAACGTTCCAGCATGGAGACGAGATCGGGCAGGTAGGCGGTCCCGCGCCAGACGGAAGAGTCATGAACCCTGCCCACATACTGGTAAACATCAACGAACATGGCTGCCTGGGTATGTTCCATGGCCGATGGCCTGCTGAACAGGGATCCGGCCACGTAGCAACCCAAATTAGCCAGCATGCTCCAGAATACCGCATGGGTGATGCGGTCGAACACATCCAGGCCGAACAGTTCGAACGGCTTTAAGAAAGCGATGCCAAAGGGCCCGTGTTCCAAAAAATCCTGGGGCATCAGTCCTGCTCCGGCTAAAGAGGGCAGGAACAGGGTATAACACCAAACGGAAAAACCGGCCACGAGCCCAAGCAGGGCACCGGTTCGGGTACCGCCTTTCCAGAAGATCCCGACCAGCAGGGCCGGCGCAAATTGGGCCACGGCGGCAAAGGAGGTCAGGCCAATGGAAACCAGCGTGTAATATTCTCCGGCATAGTGAAAATAAGCGTACCCCATGAGCAGCACCAGGATAATGCCCAGCCGTCGAATGGATAACAGAATGCTGCTCAAATCCTTGCGTTGGGATAGCTTCAGCGATGGCATGTGGAGCAGCACCGGCATCACCAGATCGTTGCAGATCATGGTGGACAGGGCCACGGTTTCGACGATGACCATGCCGGTTGCCGCCGACATTCCCCCGATAAACACCAGCAGTGTCAGGAAGACCTGTTTGTTGGCCATGGGAAGGGTCAGTAGGAACATATCCGCGTCAAGGCCGCTGGAACCGAAAGAGAGCATGCCGGCAAACGCCACCGGCAGGACGAATATGTTAATGGCCAGAAGGTAGAGGGGGAAAAGCCAGATGGCTTTGTTCAGGTGGGCTTCGTTGACATTTTCCACGACCATGACCTGAAACTGGCGGGGAAGAAAGACGATGGCCATCATGGATAGGAAAATATGGGCGAACCAGCTTGAAAATGCGCCGGCATCCTTTGGCAGGGTCATGAGCAGACGAAGCTCGGGTGATGCGATGGCCCTCTGACTGAGATCGGTAAACCCGTTGTAAATGAAAAAGGTGATAAACGTTCCCACCGCCAGGAACGCCACCAGTTTAACGATGGATTCAAAGGCAATCGCCGCCACAAGGCCTTCGTGGCGTTCGGTGGCCTCGAGGTTCCTGGTGCCGAAAAGCGTGGCAAAAACCGCCAGGAACAAGGCCACGTAGAAGGTGGTGTCGCTCCACACCCCGATGCTGCGTGCATAGGACAACGGTTTTAGCGACGGGTATTGATGGATCAGAAGAAAGCTGGAGGATATGGCCTTGAGCTGGAGCGAGATGTAGGGAATGATGCCCAGCACAGCGATGACGGTTACCACGCCCCCCAGCGTCATGCTTTTTCCGTAGCGGGAGCCGATGAAGTCGGCAATGGAGGTAATCCGGTGAATTTTTGAAATGCGGACGATTTTTTTCAATACCAGCCAGCCCAGCGTGACCATCAACGTGGGTCCAAGGTAAATGGTCAGAAAGGCCGGCCCGGCAGAGGCGGCACGCCCTACGCTGCCGTAGAACGTCCATGCGGTGCAGTATACAGCAAGAGAAAGCGCGTAAATATAGGGATTGCTTATAATGCTCCTGCCGATGTCGGCTCGCTTGTCGCCATAATAGGCGATGCCGAACAAGACACCGATGTAGCACAGAGAGACGAAGATGACGGTTTCCGTTGCCAGCATGGAAACTTCCTTTACTCGCTATGATCCGGAAACGGTGTGTCCGGCTTGGAGCGGCTGATCGTCAGTATCAGGAAAATGATCAGCGACCAGGCGGCGAACAGATAAAGATATAAAACGGGAATGCCCAAAACCACCACCGGCCGGTTAAACAGATGGAGCAAAGGGAAATTGAACAGCAGCATCCCCAGCAAAAAAAGACCCACCAGTCGTCTGCCGTTGATTTTATCACGGGTCATGGGTCAGCCCCTTTCGACCGGAAAAGCACGTCCTGTTGAACCACTATTTTATGCGTCTTTTTTGATCAAGATCGGGAAGGCGAGGTCATCCTACCACCGGGAATGTAGAATGTCCAGCTGTCCAGTGACGGTGCAGCAAGCCCTAAGCATTATATATCTGCCTGCTCGAGAGATATCGAAGGTTGGAATATGGATGCCTGAACAGCGCCAGGGCGCAATCCACTTTTTTAGGCCTTTGCCTGCCAATATCGGACTGTCGATTTGCGTCCGTTTTCATCCACCTTCCAGGATCAGACCGGCAGGCAAAGCTTCACCGAAAATGGCATTTTGTTCTTTTTGTTTTCGTGAAGCGGGTTGGGTCAGGCGTGTCAGCGGTTCTGGAAAATCACCTGCAGACAAAATCCATTGAACAATTGCATCGTTTGTCTCCCGAGCGATATCGCGCAGGGGGTCGCCAGTTTTTCGGCCCACCTGGGAAAGCATCTCAATCACAGGTTTCTTATTTTTCCAAGTTAGAGATAGTATCGTGGCGACCCAGTCGACAACTTCAGTCGGCGGGATAACCCGGTCGATGGAACCATAGAGCAGATCGCGGGCGCCGAGTCGGGAAAGTGACCACAGCAGCTGAGGTTGGGGCTTTCGGGCTTTAAATTGGTCAATCAACTGACGTCCAAGGATGATTTTGTCCTTGACATGCAAGCGCTCCATGTTGGCCGTGGCCATCCACATTTCGGTGAATTCCTGCCGGGAAATGCGCGATCCTTTTTTCAGCACCAGAAAAGGAGAAATGTCCTGGAAAAACTGCCGCTGCTGGCCGGGGTTGAGACCGGCGGCCACCCGTCGCCACATGATCCACCATTCAATGCGCACTTGTGGGGCATTGGCGTGGATCGGTCTTTTTTTATAAATTTTCCAAAGCTTTTTGACGCGGTGGGGATCAAAACCTTCCCCCATGCCTGGTCTGAGGCAATAACCAAGCAGGTTCATCCAGCGGCTTTCGTCCTCGGCCGACACCTTTCTTGCGGCCGCGCTATCGAGCAGGGTATCGGCCAGATCACGCAGCAAACTTAGCGGCCACCTGTCCCTGGGGCAGTCGAGGGCGTCGCTGAGGTCAGACATCAGGTGGGGCAGTCGTGATCTATCACGACCGGATGCAAACGCCGATTGAACGACCTGTTGTGCCTTTTCGACCCGAGACGCCTCGAAAACTTCCCTCTCGGCCACCTCCTCCGAGGTGACGGATCCCCTCAGCTGAAAACGCAGCTGCCACCGGTGAGGCGAGGTCAAGGATTGACACCAGATCTCAAGGGTGCCCACTTCGGTATAACTTGCTTCCAGGCGAACGGGAATCTCGGACTGGATGCCCTTGTCGCCAAACTGGATAACGGTATTCAACGACGGCAAAGCGGTCAGGCTGTCGTCGACGTCTACCCGATCACCGCAATGGTCACCGGATCGGAAACTGGAACTGAATAGATCGATGGCTACCGGCTGGTTGGCCAGAACCTTGAACACGCGGTCGGGCAATGTGATGGCGCTGCCCTCTTCCAGTCCGCGTTCCACCAGGCACACAGCCTGCTTTGCATGGCTGCTGTCATGCGAATCGCCAGTACCCACGCCCACGTAAAAACTGCGTGGGCTTCCACTGCCGACGCGGACACCGATGCCTGCCTTGACCATCCCGTAATAGGCTGCACCCAGTGATACCGCCAGGTCCATCTCCCGGTTGTCCAGGCACGCGGGGCCGGATTTGCGGGAAAAACGATGGCGAACAGCCTCTTGGATGCGATCCTGAAGCACCTGTGCCTTCAGCGATCCGCCGTTGAAAAGGATCCGGTCGGGGCAGGGAGCAACGATTCCGATGGCAGCTTTTACATCCGCCTGATGCCGGTCCAGAAAACGATTCAGGTGTCCAGTGATGGCGGTGTCCGCTTCATAGGGAAGTCCCCACGAGGCGTTTCCTTCCAGTGAATCCGTATGGCTGCTGGATCCGGATAACGGAAAAAATTGTTCCAGAACGATCGTTTCGATCTCCTGGCGGTCGATCTGGGCGGTCAGGGTGCCGGCAATCAGACCTGACCCTGCGCCTATCAGGGTGACCCTACCGCTGTCCGAAATGCCATCCAGGATATTTTCCTTGATCCTGCGGCACTGGTGGCAGAGGGTCTTCCAGGCATCCCTGTCCATGCTGGACGGTGATTTTCCCAAACGACGGGCCACGCTGCGGGCGATGGAAAAATCCATGTTGTCACCCCCCAGGATCAGATGATCACCAACGGCAATACGCTCGAATCGAGGGCTGCCGTCTGCCATCCGCAGGGAGATGAGGGTGAAGTCCGTGGTGCCACCGCCCACGTCGCACACCAGAATCAATTGGTTGGTGGATACATGGTCAGGCCAATCTTTTTCGTGCCGGATCAGCCAGCTGTAAAATGCGGCCAGCGGTTCTTCCAGTAGAATGACATCTGGAAGGCTTGCCATGCGGGCTGCTTCCAGGGTCATGTCTCTGGCCACCTCGTCAAAGGAAGCGGGTATGGTGACGACCACCATCTGGTTCTCCAGGTAGCTTTCCTCATCATCCTCCATGGCCACATTCCACGCCTTGCGGATGTGTTTGAGATAGGCGGCCGACGCCTGCACCGGCGAAACCTTGAATACCTCCTCCCCGGCTCCCCAGGGCAAAATCCTGGCCCGGGTATCCACACTTTTGTTGCATAACCAGCTTTTGGCTGAAGAGACCAGTCGTGCCGGCACCTTGCCGCCATGGTCGCGGGCAAATGCGCCCACAAAATTCCGGTCATCCCGGCTTCGTTGATCGATGGTCCATGGGGCGGCCATGTCCTGATCGGCGATGTCGTATTCACCGGGAATGTATAAGAATGACGGCAGGACGGAATGGGGGGCGAACTCACCGGGGCCGATCAACTGATGGATCGGGAATTTTTGGATAGTGGGGCGGTCATTCTCGACACTCCCCAGTTCCACATAGGCAACCGAATTGTTTGTTGTACCCAGATCGATGCCGACGACAAAACGACTTTCCGAAGTCAAGAATATCCCCCTTCAGAGTGGACCCTGGCGATGGGTGTCTGACCGACCCAACCACCATGATCCGATTTGACGGCCAGTGGATGAAGGTGGCTTGTCGGAGTTGGATTAAAAGCGATTACTGGATTTCAACTTCTGCAGGAGCGATGAGGTTCGGGTTTTCCGCCTCTGACAGTTTGGGCAATGAAATAGACCGCAGTTGCCATCCCCGATGGCGTAAAATACCCGAAAAGGGCGGTTGGCCAACCACGTTGCCCACCAGTTTGACAGCATGCTGATCGAATCCGGCGGCGATCTCGACAGTCTCGCCTTCGGCATGCTTCATGACCGGTTCCGGCGAGAGGTAGCGGGTCACGGCTTTCTTGCAGTTCTCATGGATGCTGCGCACGGCGGCCCCAATCTGACCGTCTTCATAACGGGAAAGATCTTCTTGGAGAAAATCCATCAAGCGTCCCTCACGCTGGAGCACGGAAAAAAGATGCACAAAAAGCCGTTGTTCATGTTTGTTGCGTCGCTTTCGTTCCGCATCGGATTCCTGGTATATCGTTGAATCCGGCTTTTGGGTCCGGGGTGCAACGGGTTGGCGGTCCGTCAGTTTGACCAGGATGTTCTTTTGAAACAGCCATTGCAGAAGTCCGAAAAAGATAAGAAAAACATACAGCCACGCATACTCCATCACGTTCAACGGCGTGCCCACGTCTTGGGATCGCCAATAGAAACAAGCAATGATGCCAAACAGGAGCGTTGAAAAAAAAAGCGATTGAAAGAAGGTGCGCAAAGAAAAGGATTTCATCACCGTAACATGTTTCATGGGTCGGCCACCTGTCAGGTTTTTATTTATTGGGTGCTTTTTCGGCCACGCAGGTGACTACCGGCGGCCGTGTCAAGAATATCACATCCCGGGTTTTGCCTTGTGCAGGTCAACCGGTTATGCTAATCATGAAGACATAAAGATCAAGAGACCTATCCCGGTTCGAATGGGCCCAAAAAAGGCGCTGCCGGCCAATGAATTACCAAAACGTATCATTGATATCCATGGCAAATACATACAGACATCGCTTTGACTTTGATATCGGCTACTTGGTGAAAAGCCCATGCCGGGAATGTGTCGACCGTTATCTTTTTCCCGACTGCATGGACAACTGCATTTCCCTTGACAAGATCCGAACGGTGCTTGCCAACAGCGTTTCCTGCTCACGGTCTTATTCGTCCGTGGAGTCCCACGCCATCTTCCAGGAATCCAGAGACAACAATTAGAAGGGCCTCCGCATCGCCTTTGCCCCCCTCATCCCTCCACCAGTTATTCAACGTATCGGCGTCGTTACCAACCAACCATTTAAGCACATACCATGTCGGTTCAACATTATTTTTCGACTACCGATCACCGGACTTGCGGCTATTAAGCGGCAAACCGATAAAGCACGGCCCCCCAGGTGACACCGGCACCCAGCCCCAGAAACATGACCGTGCTGCCGGCGCCAACGAGTCCTTTTTCGACTGCCTCGTCCAGTGCCAACGGAATGCTGGCTGCCGTGGTGTTTCCAAAACGCTGAATGTTGTTATAGACCTTTGATTCGGGGAGGTCCAGGGCCTTGGCGAATGCCTGATTGATCCGCAGGTTGGCCTGATGGGGGATGAACAGATCGACTGCTGCCAAAGGCATGTCCGCTTTCTTCAGCGACTCTCCAACCACCTCGGGAAGACGCCGAACGGCGGTCTTAAAAATATTCCTGCCATCCATGGTGGGAAAATGTCTTCCTTCTTTCAACATGTTTTCATCGAGACGTGGATTTTCCCGCGATGCAGGCGCGAAGGTCATTAGGCTTTCGGCCAGGGAGCCGTCGGCATGCAAACACGAGGATAGCACGCCCTCCTTTATATCCGTTTCCATGCCTTCCAGGCAGACAGCCGCAGCGCCGTCTCCGAAAATAACGGCCACATCCCGGCCCCGGGTCGAAATATCAAGCCCGGTACTGTGTACCTCGGCGCCCACCAGAAGTACACGTTTGGCCTGGTTGCTGCGTATGTAGGCGTCAGCGGTGGCCACGCCATATAAAAAGCCGGTACACTGTTGGCGGATGTCCAGTGCTGGTGTGGATGAGAGGCCGAGTTTATGGGCCAGCAGACAACCGGAACCGGGGAAAAAAAGATCCGGACTTAAGGTGGCAAAAATGATCAGATCGATCTCTTCAGGAGCCCATCCGGAACGGTCCATGGCGATTTTTGAAGCTTCCAAGCCCAGGTCGGAGGCGCCGACGCCACCCGCTTCGGGGACCCAGTAACGCTGTTCAATGCCTGTTCGTTGAATGATCCACTCGTTAGATGTGTCCATCCACTGGGCTAATTCGTCATTGGTGACAAGGCGGGCGGGCAAATAACGACCGGTTCCTTTGATCATGGTTTTTTTCATGGTGACTCACTCCTCGGTGCAATCCTACCCAGTTTAACAGCGGCCTTTATTTTGCTTTATATAAGGCTGAAATATAGACCCGGATAGCATAATGATCAAGAAATTTATTTGGTTATGTTGGCGTGACGAACTTATCGAAAATGTTGGCTTAGGTCAATGTAATGTGAAAATGATATGCAGCAAAACCGAGTTAAGGGTCAACCTGTATCCTGAAGTAACGGAAAACAGATAAATTCCTTAAGTTTGTTCCACATTCGACGATATCTTAATTGCAATTTAAGAACCACAACGCATCCAGCGTAAAATCCAGACAAACCCACCTGCACGGATAATTCCTGGGTTTGATCATTCATTTGACGAAAACGAGTGGTGGCGCATCATGGGAAAAACAAAAGTACCCTCACTCAACAACGACGAATCGACGACGATGGGTAAACGTGTGGCAGAAATCGATCATCCGCAAGAAATCAGCCAGGACACTTCAGCAAACATAAATGAAGAAGAATCGGCGGCGCTCAACGAAGATATCGAAACCCTTGCCGGCAAAAATCCCTGCAAAGATGAATCTGTGGATTCTGAGGACAGCGGAGATGAGAGATTAGACGAGGATCAACAAAAGGCTTTTGAGAGTATCATGGCCCAGATTGAGAGCGATGGTCCGGCTGACGCTGATTCGCCAAAAGAAACGGGCGAAGTGTCTAATTCGAAGCCCGCTGATGATTTATCCGCCGGTCAGGAAAAGGTGGTCAAAGAAGCCGATGCGAACGATGATGCAGGGCCAGTCAACGCACAACGTGATGAATTAATAAATGATGATGGGCTGGACCCGGATCAACAGCAGGCGCTTGAGAGCATCATGGCCCAGATTGAAAGTGGAGACACAGGTTCAACGGAATCCCTGTCTACAACATCGGCGTCAGCGGTTCCCCAATCAGAGGCTACACCTGAAGATCAGGAGCCACCTGCTATCGATCCGACAGAAGAAACAAGCGATGATGAATCGCATCATATATCTCATGATGTCGAAGAGATATTGACAGAGATCGCATTAAGCGACGATGAGTCCCCTCTGCAGGAAGCCCCTTTGGATGACTCGGGTTCGGAAAAGGCAACCGTCGAAGCGTCGGAAAATAAGCGGGGCGACGATGATATCGTTGCTCATCAAAAAGCCGATGGCGGCCTAAAACACCCGGAACGCTCCCAGATGGCGACATCGGCCGGGCAAAACGGAAAACCCGCCGAACCGGATGAAAATCCACTGGTGAAAAGCCCGTCAGTCGACCCACGACCGGCAACACAACCGATGCCCACCCGCTTGAAAGACCAGCAGAAACCAGAACCCCTGCGTGAAGCCGGAAAACCTGCTGCCGGCAGGAAAATGAGAGCCGTCCTGTCTTCAGTTGTCGCCATCCTTTTTCTCGCTCTGGGTGGATTTTTTTACGGGATTTCCCAAAACATGCTCGCATCAAAGCCCGTTGCTCTGGATAAGGACACCGGTGGTCGGGATACCGTAGTCGTCGATCAGTCGGTGTTTCAAGAGCAGAAGCCGGAGGAAGTCCTCAACGGCTCATCCGGCCAATCCCGTCTCAAAAGGGCTGCCGAAAACCTGGACCGGTTGCGAAGCCAACTCATCCAAAAACAGGCGGAGATTGGGGAACTTCGCGCCTATTACCAGGCCGGAATAGATACGGAAATCCAAAGCATCGCCGACAGGGTCAAGAATGCAGGTAAAGGCCAGATCTCATTTAAATCTGCGATAGCAGATCCGAATATCAGTTTGGGTCTTTCGGCGATTCAACGGCGAGATACCTATATTCAAAAACTGAAAACCCCGTTAAGTATCCTTGTTAAGAGCAGCGAAGCGTTGCTGTTTTTCTCCCGTAAGGCAGCATTGCTGGCCTTGATGGCCGGCAAAACCAGCGATATTGACATCGATGGTTTCATTAAGCAGACCGATGAAATCAGAGATATGCATGGCAGCGAACTGGCCCGGTTAAACATCGACGCGGTTCTGGCATCACCGCGGACGCTGGAATCCATCTGGCAGGATATCGAAATGCGCACGCCGAGGGAAGCGGTAAAAACAGACAACTTTAACCGTACCACAGAAACAGACAACGAAGTGATCTGGGAAAATGTCTGTGATGGTGATTTTTCCCAGAAAGACAGGCTGACCGTGTTATCGCCGGAAGCTGCAAACTGTCTGACCGAATGGAAAGGCAAAGATTTGTTCCTCAACGCGTTGAGCGACTTGTCACCGGATGCAGCCCGTCATCTATCTGCTTGGGAAGGGGATTGGCTGGGGTTGAACGGCCTAACGGAGCTGTCTCCGGAGGCTGCCGTTCACCTGTCCCGATGGAAGGGTAAAGGACTCTCCCTGAACAGCCTTTCCAGCCTTTCACCCCGGGTGGTGTCCATCCTGTCCGACTGGCAGGGGGATCAGATCGAACTGATCAATGTGAAACACATGGTCCACTGGGAAAATCCCAAAACCCGGTTGTTTCTTTCCGAGGATCTGAAACGTAAGCTCAACACCACAAGGAATTAGACCGTGAAGCCATCGATGATCACCTGTCCATCTCCTATGTCTTTTATTGTTCTGGTGTTGCTGGTATTGCCTTCGACCGTGGCGGCCGATAACAACGCGGAACGGTTGCGTGAGACCATGACGGACATCGCTTTGCTCAAGGGTCAGATGGTCCAGAGAAAGACGGATGCGGACGGGATCCGGGATGCACTGTCTGAATATCTGAAAGCGATCGAAACCGAAGCACGACGTGAATGGCGGGAGAAAGGACTCAACACCGAAGTGGAAGCCTTAAATAACCCGAGGCTTTTATACGATTTGATGCTGATGGCCGAAATTCAGGCATACATCCGGCGATACACACAAAAGATAGGCTACTATCGTGTGGCCTGCGACCGACTCAGTTATCTGTATCAGCAAGCTGACGATGACCTGAAAATCGTCAGCACCCTCTCCGGTATGAAAATCGACGCACTTGCTTCACAGGCAGACAAGATCCTCGACGGTTACCTTCCCCAGGCACAGACCATCGTCATCCAGCCCGATAAACTGACCATCGAAACACCGGAAAAAATGTGGGAAGCCCTAAACAAAGGCAAATAACTGAAATTATACAAATTAAAAGACTATCTGATGGATGGCATCAAGGCCCAGCGGATGACCGGGTTTTTTATTTCGGGAAGGCGATCTAGGCAAAGGATGCCGCTGTTTTGCAGTTTGAATACGGTCTGGTCCGGGTTGCCGCACACTATCAGACCGGTCAAGCGCTCCAGGAAGGGCAGGTGGCCGACCAGCATAACGTTCTTGTCCAGTTCAAGGCTGTCCGCGAAGGTGCGAACGTCATCCAATGGATTCATGCCGTTGCGAGGCTCCAGGCTATCTGCAGGCGATAGCAGCGAGGCCAGGATCTCGGCGGTTTCCCGGGCCCTTTTTTTACCGCTGTGAACAATTCGTGAAACCTTCACCTGGTAGCCTTTGGCCACACCGGCGATTCGTTCGGTTTCCATCTTTCCGTCGGCCGACAACCCCTTTTCAGGATCTTCGGCTTTCGGCAGGCTTTTTCCATGCTGAACCACATATAACGCCATGGCACCACCTCAACAGGTTAGTATCTAACTTACAGGATTTATCCATAAACCGATTCTCGAATCCAACCAATTGAACCAACAAACGGATTGAACCAATTAAACCGATCACCCTAGACCATCAGATTCATCAATTTATCGTGAAGCACTTCGTAGGAATAGAATTTTTCGGCGAGCGCATAGTTGGTCTCGACCATCTTTTTCCGAAGCTTTTCATCCTCGAGCAACGAGCGGGTAAGCGCAACTGCCTCATCGGTCACATATCCGTCTATTTCAACGGCCGTGAATCCTTTGGGTTTGATATCGAATGTATAAATGGAGTAGCAGTTAACCATGATCGGTTTGCGAAAATAGACGGCTTCTAAGAAAGCGTTGCCGAAGCCCTCGATCGTTGAGGGATAGGTGATAAAATCGGCATGATGATAGATGTCGTTTAGCGTGTAGATTTTACGACCGTCCGCGGTTGTCCCGCGGCGGTCGTTGATGATGTCCGAGACGAAAAGGGTATTGACCTGCATGCCCCGGGAGTAGTCAATGATGCGTTTTTCATAGTCGTGCCCCTCGTCTCCAGAGGCATGTGAGATCACCAGACGGGCTTTTAAGCCCAGCCGGCTAACCAGTTCGATGGCATTTTCGATGCCTTTTCGTTTAACCACCCGGGTGGGTTGGAGAATTAAGCGTTCATCAGGATTGAGGCCTAGTGCCTGACGGACGTCGCTGGCATAGTCATCCGGCGGTGGCGGTGGATTCTTGAAGTCCATGACATTGGGGATCAGGGTCCCGGAAATACCGGTCCTGAGACCGAGTTGGTTGTCGGCCGATGAATTGATGACCACATGGCGGATGGGCGGCAGATGGGGTGGAAAAGCCATGTTGAGATAATCCCAGACCGAATTGGTTTTGAACTGTTGGCGCTCCCAGAAAAAATCGTGATGATGAGCGATGGTCGGCAAGCCCGTTTCGGCTATTAACTCGGTAATGGCCAGACCGAGGGGAATGTTGAGGGGAATGGTCAGTGCATTTTCGGGGATCAGCAGGTCGATGTTGAATTTTGCAATGAAATCGTATAGCTGATCCTTAAGGAGCTCCTTGATTGCATGAATCTTCGTAGTCAGTTTGCGATCCCTCACCCGGTTGGCCGTAGAACCAAATGCGGTGTTGAAAATGGTCCGGATCTCCGGATCCATAAAGTGGGCTTTGGGAGCCAGGAAGGCCTGAGCGGGATCGCGATCCAGCTCACCGGCAAAATAGAAACAATGGAACCGCTCTTTTTCGAACACACCGGCCCATTTCTCCGTTTCCAGGGAGACACCGTCGGTTCCGGCGAATCGGGTGGATATGAAGCCGATGTTATGAACCTTGTCAAAGGGGATATACATAGCGGCACCTGTATGCACGAAATGGAGAGGGCGCTGCATTTTATGAAGAATCGCCCGCTAACCCGCAGCAGTTACTTTAAAAAACATCAATAAATGGTAGATGTCAACGGCTTAAAACGACAACGGGGCAAACAACCTGTTTTGGTCAACAGCAAAAACGAGATAAAAGCGATTCTAAACCGGATATATGGCCCGCAAAAAGGCCCTGCCGCTTTTGCACGCCTTGCGGCGGTCCTGGAAGCCGTTTCACCCGAGCCGCTGGCCGGGGGAATTGGCCTTTTCACCCAGGCCGATATTATTCTCATTACCTACGGCGACTCGCTTTTAGGTATAAATGAACTGCCGCTGCAGACCCTGCATCGCTTTTGCAGCGATCATTTCAAGGGGGTGTTTTCAGGTATTCATATCCTGCCCTTTTTCCCCTATTCCAGTGACGATGGGTTTTCGGTCACGGATTTTCAAGCGGTGAGCGCCGACCTGGGCAGTTGGACAGATATTCGAGCCATTGGCGGCGATTTCAAGCTGATGGTCGATCTCGTGGCCAATCACGTGTCGGCCAAAAGCCAGTGGTTTCAGTCCTATCTGGCGGATGAGAAAGGCTTCAGACAATTGGCCATCGAGGTCGATCCGACAATAGACCTGTCTGGCGTGATCCGACCCCGGACCCTGCCCCTGTTGACTGCCTGGGAGAAACGATCCGGTCGGCGGGTTCATTTGTGGACGACCTTCAGCGCCGATCAGATCGACCTCAATTACCAGAGCCTGGACGTGCTGGAGAACATGGTGCGAACACTGCTTTACTACGTTGCCAAAGGCGCTCGCATCATCCGACTTGACGCCATCGCCTACCTGTGGAAACAGATTGGCACACCCTGCATCCATCTGCCGCAGACCCACGATATGGTCCGGTTGTTTCGCAGGATCCTGGATCTGACGGCACCCGGGGTGACGATCGTCACTGAAACCAATGTGCCCCATGCTGAAAATATCAGCTATTTCGGCAACGGTGCCGACGAGGCCCAGATGGTCTACAATTTTTCCTTGCCGCCGCTGCTGCTTTATTCGCTGGCCACCGGCAACGCCCGAACTTTTTCCGATTGGGCGCGGAGCCTGGCGACGCCATCGGAACGAACGGCTTTTTTCAATTTCACCGCTTCCCATGACGGTATCGGGGTACGCCCCCTGGAAGGGATATTGCCTTCATCGCAGATTGCATGGCTGGCCAATCGTGTCCGCCTGAACGGCGGACAGGTTTCCGAAAGGTGCAATCCAGACGGGTCCACGAGTCCCTATGAGTTGAATATCACCTATCTTGACGCGCTGAAAGATCCGGCGTCACCCGATGATCCGCTGCATATTCCCCGGTTCCTGGCCTCCCAGGGGGTTGCCCTGGCATTTGCCGGGGTCCCGGCCGTATACATCCACAGCATTTTGGGATCGCAGAATTGGACGGAGGGGGTCCGCTTGACGGGGCGAGCCCGGACGATCAACCGGGCGAGATTGTCGGTTGATGCGGTCTGGGCAGAACTGGCCGATCCCAAAAGCGTTCGGGCACGTGTATTCTATCCCTATCTGGCGATGATCCGCATCCGCGCCGGCCAGCCGGCCTTCCATCCCGCCGCCACCATGCAGGTCCTGGCTCTGGATGATCGGGTATTCGCGGTAAAACGTTTTGGTCCGCAGCAGACACTCTTTGCCGTGACCAACTTTTGCGCCGCCGCCCTGACATTGAATCTCCCGATCAAAAACGCGTCTGACCCCCTGATTGATCTCCTTGGTGGGGAGCGGTTCGAGGATGGGTCGATTTCACTCAAGGCATACCAAACCATGTGGTTGAACCAACAACCGTCTATCCATTGACGCCAAAGCAGTTGGCCATCATATTGTCCAACTGCCGCCTAAGCATGGCGTAGGAGTAATGGCGCGCGGCCACGGCGTAGTTATGCACCGTCATCCGTTCCCGCAGGTCCTGGTTTTCTAGCACTTCACGGACTTTCTGGACATTTTTTTTGGTCAGATAACCGTCCATGACGATCAGGTCGAAGCTTTTAGGTTCGATATCCCGCACGAAGATGGCATAGCGATTGATCAGAATAGGCTTTTTGAAATAAACCGCCTCTAAAAAGGCGTTGCCGAACCCTTCGTAAAGGCTGGGGTAGGTGATGAAATCGGCATGCGCGTAAAGATCCCAGAGTGAAGGCCGGTCAGGAGCACCCGGAACGCTGGTGCCGATCAAACGAAGGTCCACCCCCCGTTTCCGGGCATGATCCGCGAGCCATTCGGCGTACTCGACACCTTCGTCTCCGGCCTCGTGGGAGATCAGGAGCTTGAAGTGCTGATTCCCAAGTTCGTGAACAAGGTCGATGGCGTGTTCGATCCCTTTACGTTGTACGATTCGCGTCGGTTGGAGGATCAGGAAGTCCTCGGGATTCAAGCCGATCCTCCGCCTGAATGCATGGGTATCCTTTTCGTCAGGCTGCGGCGGGTTTTCAAAATCCAAAACATTGGGAATGATCACCGACGAGATGCCGGTTCGCAGGGCCAATTCCTCCTGGGCCGCAGAGTTGATGACCACATGCTGGATATTCGGCAGGCTGGGCGGAAAAGCCATGCGAAGGTAATCGCCCACGGCATTGACCGAAAAGCGGGATCGCTCCCAGTAAAAGTCGTGGTGGTGCGCCACCGTGGGAATCAGCGTCTCTGCGATGACTTCGGTCATGGCCAGACCCAACGGCAGGTGCATGGGAATCGTCAGCAGGTTTTGCGCCACCAGCATGTCGATCCGGAACCGATCGATAAATTCGTAAAGTCCCTTTTTCAACCGCGCCCTGAGATCATGGATGGCCTGGGTCGTTTCACGGCTTCGCCGTTTCCTGCCGAAGACTTCCGCGTCTATGGCTTTATTTGTTTCATGCTTGAAAAAAGCCTCAGGAACCAAATGGCTCCGCTCCGGGTCACGGTCAATTTCACCGGCGAACCAGAAACAGCGGTGTCCGCTTCGTTCAAAAATTTCCGACCATTTGGCCGCTTCCAGTGATACCCCGTCGGTTCCTGCGAAGCGGGTGGACACAAAACCGATATTTTTATCCATTGTGCCTCCTTCAGACACGACCATAGGCGGTTGACAATCCGCCCTTGTTACTCAACAATGATAATACACGCCAAGATTATTCCGACAAGCGGTCGATGATCGATGGTTCCGTTGTGGAGGTTCCATGAAGATCGCCTTTGTTCACTACCATCTGAAAACGGGGGGCGTCACCACTGTCCTCAAGCGGCAGGTCGAGGCCATCCATGGCACTTATGAAACCCTCGTCCTGACGGGAGATCGGGCGGCCGCCGAATTGCCTTGTCAGGTGGTGGAAATTCCCGGATTGGGTTACGACCAGCCAGGTGTTTCACCACCGGCAGCCGACGTGGTTGTCGAGCGGGTGCTCGAGGCGCTGAATGAAAAGTGGCCGGGCGGATGCGATGTGCTGCATGTGCATAACCCGACCTTGGCCAAGAACCGGCAATTTCTCCAAATCATTAAAAGGCTGCAACAGGCCGGGGTCAACCTTTTTTTGCAAATCCACGATTTCGCCGAAGACGGGCGGCCCGATCTCTATTTCAAGGAAGATTATCCAGCGGATTGCCATTACGGTGTTATCAATGCCAGGGACGCCAACATTCTTCTGGGAGCCGGGCTGGATGGCACCGCTCTTCACCACCTCCCCAATGCCGTCCAAGGCCTTGCCGGCAGTGGAGGCCGATGCCCGAAGTCGCAGATTCTATATCCGGTCCGTGCCATTCGGCGCAAGAACCTGGGCGAGGCCATCCTGTTGTCCATGTTTTTCAACAATGGACAGCGACTGGCCGTCACCCAACCGCCCAATAGCCCAGCAGATATAGCCAGCTACCGGGACTGGATCGATTGGGTGAGGAAAAATGACCTGCATGTCGATTTCGAGGTCGGTAACAATACCGATTTTCGCCTACTTGTAGGATCCTCGGAATCGATGGTCACCACTAGCATTTCCGAAGGGTTCGGGCTCGCTTTTCTCGAACCCTGGACGGCCGGTAAACTGCTGTGGGGAAGACGGATTGCAGATATCTGCGGGGATTTCGAGAAAAACGGGATTAAGCTTAATTTTTTATATGACCGCATCAATGTTCCTCTGACCTGGATCGATGCCCAGGCCTTTTCCCGGGACTGGCATCATTCGGTCTTCAGCGCTGCTGATCGATACGGTCACATTGTCGCCGCCGATCAGGTAAACCGCGCCTTTGCCCGTTTGACCCGCGATGAGATGATTGATTTCGGCATATTAAGCGAGAAATTTCAACGTCAGGTCCTCACACGCCTGATCACCGACGCATCAACCAAGGCGGAATTGGTAACGCTGAATCCTTGGCTGAACCATGCCGGAGAGATTGTGGACCAGTCGGCGATCATTGAAATCAATCGACGGGTTGTTCTGCGGCATTATGGCACCGCTCAATACATGAACCGTCTCCTGATCATTTATGATCGAATCGTCCATCATCCGGTTCGCCATCACATTGACAAGCGAACCTTGCGTGAGGACTTTTTCGATCTTGACCGATTCTCACTGCTACGATGGGGCCCATATGACAGATAAGGAGGCCATATGTGCGCGGCATATCCGCCCGTTGGCACCGATCCCCACGGGAGTTGCCCCGGATCTATCGAAAATGCAGCCCTTTTCGGCCATGCTCTTCGACGTATACGGCACGCTGCTGATCAGCGGGGCAGGGGACATCGGATTCAACCAAGAGCCAAGGGAAAGCGTGGACGAGCTGCAGGATTTGTTGCATCGATACGGTATTCACCGGACGCCGGACCGTCTCGCCGAAGCGCTGAATCTGGCCATCTTGCAAAGCCATTCCACATCCCGCCAACTGGGGATCGATCACCCTGAGGTGGATGTCGTTCAGCTATGGCAGCAGGTCCTTGGTATGGATGACATCTCTGCGGTGAAAAATTTCGCGCTGGCGTACGAACTGATTGTAAATCCGGTCTATCCTATGCCCGGTCTTGAGGATTTGCTATCGGCATGTAAAACCCGAAAAATGCCGCTGGGGATCATCTCCAACGCTCAGTTTTACACCGTTTTTTTGCTTGAGCGGTTTCTCGGGAAAACACTCGAGATGGGCGGGATCGATCAACGGTTGCTCTTTTTCTCCTGGCGGGAGGGACATGCCAAACCATCGGCCCATATGTTCAATCGGGCAAAAGCGGTCCTCTTCGTCATGGGAATTCCTGCCGAGTCTGTCCTGGTTGTGGGCAACGACATGCGCAACGACATTCTGCCTGCCGCGTCCGTCGGATTCAAGACCGCTCTTTTCGCCGCCGACCGGCGATCATTTCGCCAAAGAGAATCAGATGACCGCTGCCGGGATGTCACGCCGGATCTGATTGTCACCGATCTGCGTCAGTTGATCGCTGGGGCCGGTAATTCTTAAATTAACCGTGAGGGGATTATGGACGATTATCTAAGTGTGTTGCCGAGGTTTGTCGACCAGATTCGCAATATTCGTGAAATTATAATCAGTAACATCGTACTCCTCGGCCAGATTTCCGCACCCACATTTTATGAGCGAAGGCGTGCGGAGTGCCT
>JAQYWF010000004.1 GCA_030145105.1 Desulfosarcina sp. | reverse complement strand
TGATCCGGGCAATGTCGTTGACGTTTTCCATGATCGATGACCTCCGGTGGGTATAGTTGTATCTCAAATATCCTTAAGCAGCCGGTTGGACGCCGATCGCTCCAGTTCCGACCGCAATGCCGTCAGGGTTTCCGACAGCGGTTCCGCTTCCGGCAGATGGGAAAGCAGACCGTCGTGATTACCCACATCCTCAAGCGCGGCAACCACCTCGTTGACCGTCAGATTGCCGATATCACGGGCCGGCTGAAGCGCCTGCCCATTGTCTGACTCCCGGTCGATTTTTACCAGGATGTTACCTTTTACCAGAAGATCGGAGAGACTGTCCACCAGTACCGGTGAATACCCCAGCGCTTGGGCAATCTGCGTCGTTGTCTGGGCCGGCCGACCCTGGTGAAACAAGCGCACGACGTGGCGGCAGACGATCAAGGCCAGGAGCCTGGATTGGGAGATGCTCATCTCCCGTCCGACAGCTGTCTCGTCCACATGTTCCGAGTTCTGGTAGGCATGTGAAATTTCCGCGCCGATAAGAACGATAAACCAACTGATCTGCAGCCACAGCAAGAACAGGGGCAGGGCGGCGAAACTGCCGTATATGGCGTTGTATTTGGCCAAGATGATCTGAAAGTCGATATAGGCGGCCTGGACCACCTGGTAGGCGGATCCGGCGATGACACCGGCCAGCAAGGCGCCGTCGAAGCGTACCCGGGTGTTGGGCATGATCATGTAGATCAGGGTGAACAGCACCCAGATCAGGGTGTAGGGCAACAGCTTGAGACCCACGTAGATGGCGGGACCCACCATTTGCAGCAGTTCGAACCGGCCGGAAATGGCCGACACCTGGGAGGTGATGAATACCGTGACGCTGCCGGACATGATCACCAGCACCGGGCAGACCAGCATGATGGTCAGATAGTCGCTCAATTTACGGATAAAGGTTCGCGAGCGAACCCCCCAGATGTGGTTGAAAGAATTTTCGATGATGCTGAGCATCTTGATGACCGCCCAGAACAGGACGACGACACCGATGCCGGCGATCATGCCACCTTTGGTGTTGTCTAACATATTCTGGGCGAATCCGATGACCTGCTCGATCACTTCCTGCTGGGCGGAAAACTTGTCCAGAAGCTCATGCTGAAGCCGTCGCTCAAATCCGAATCCCTTGGCGATACCGAATGCCATGGCGGCTACCGGTACCAGTGAAAGCAATGTGAAAAAGGTCAGCGACGACGCCCGCATGGGGCCATGGTGCCGGGCAAAGCCCTGGACAGAGAGAATCACCGTTCGCACCAGCCGGATCAACATCCACTGGATAGCCGGCAGCTCACCGCGGCGTGCCCGCCAGATGGTGGTGGTGAAAAATCCGACGAATCGGGTCAACAACCTCCTGATTTTATCCATGGGAGTCAATCCGTTTGCATTATCTCGTCAACTGCCGGTACTTGATGCGGTGGGGTTGATCCGCCGCCGCTCCCAACCTTTTTTTACGGTCTTGCTCGTAGTCAGAGTAATTACCTTCGAACCAGACCACCTGGCTGTTGCCTTCGAAGGCCAGCATGTGGGTGGCGATGCGGTCCAAAAACCAGCGGTCATGGCTGATGACCACGGCGCATCCACCGAAATTTTCCAGGGCCTCTTCCAAGGCCCGCATGGTGTTGACATCTAAATCATTGGTGGGTTCGTCCAGCAACAGCACGTTGGCTCCTGATTTGAGAATGCGGGCCAGGTGCACCCGGTTGCGTTCACCCCCGGAAAGCATGCCCACTTTTTTTTGCTGGTCGGATCCGGAAAAATTGAACCGGGCCACGTAAGCCCGGGAATTTACCTGGCGGTCGCCCAGCTCAATGGTATCCTGGCCGCCGGAAACCATTTCCCAGATATTCTTTTCCGGGTCCAGCACATCGCGACTCTGGTCCACATAGGCCAAACTCACCGTCTCGCCGATAGCGACCGATCCGTTGTCCGGCTGGTCCTGACCGGTAATCATGCGAAACAGGGTGGTCTTTCCGGCACCGTTGGGCCCGATAACGCCCACGATGCCGCCGGGGGGAAGGGAAAAGTCCATGTTTTCCACCAGCAGCTTGTTATCGTAGCCCTTGGTTACCCCCTTGGCTTGGATGACCAAGTTTCCCAGTCGGGGACCAGGTGGGATATAGATTTCCAGGTCTTTGGACAAGCGCTGGTTTTCCTGATCCATCAGTTTCTCGTAGGAGGTGATGCGTGCCTTGGATTTGGCCCGACGCCCCTTGGGTGCCATGCGAATCCATTCGAGTTCCCGTTTCAATGTTTTCTGGCGTTCGCTTTCGGACCTCTCTTCGTTGGCCAGTCGGTTCTGTTTTTGCTCGAGCCATGAGCTGTAGTTGCCCTTCCAGGGAATACCCTGGCCCCGATCCAGTTCAAGAATCCAGCCGGCCACATTGTCGAGGAAATAGCGGTCATGGGTCACGGCGATAATGGTTCCGGCGTACTGCTGTAAATGCTGCTCCAACCATGCCACTGATTCGGCGTCCAGGTGGTTGGTGGGTTCGTCCAAAAGCAGGATGTCGGGTTTGTTGAGCAGCAGGCGGCACAGAGCCACCCGACGACGTTCACCGCCGGAGATGAAATTCACCGATGTGTCACCGGGCGGGCATCGCAGGGCATCCATGGCCATCTCCAGCCGGGACTCCAGATCCCATGCATCCATGGCGTCGAGTTTCTCTTGGACTTCGCCCTGGCGCTGAATTAGTTTGTCCATCTCTGCATCGGACATGGGTTCGGCAAAGCGTTCATTGATGCGGTTGAATTCATCTAACAGGTCAACTGTCTCCTGCACGCCCTGCTGGACAATTTCCCGAACGGTCTTGGTTTCGTCTACCAGCGGTTCCTGCTCCAGATAGCCGATGGTGTAGCCTTTGGACAGGATGGTTTCACCGTTGAAGTCCTTGTCTACGCCGGCCATTATTTTCAGCAGGGTGCTTTTCCCGGAGCCGTTAAGACCCAGCACACCAATTTTGGCCCCATAGAAGTAACTCAGGGAGATATCCTTGATAACTGGCTTTTTATTGTAGAATTTGCTGACGCGCATCATGGAATAGATGACTTTATTGGGATCGGTGCTCATCGATCGCTTTTCCTCTCAATGAAATGGTTGTATCGGGTAAAGATGGTTAATCAACACGGTATATTATCATATTTGGTGACAATTTGAACGCGGATTTTAAAAGCGACGAAAGGGGACGCAGAAACGCAGGCGTGAAGCGTGGAAAAAGAAGGCCCGGATCCTCAGTTCCAAAGGGTCTGGGCCTTTTTTAGGTACAATTATCCTTCGAACATGCCGGCCCGGAAGGCCTTGAGGTAGTTCATGCAAAAGTTGTCGCGGCCGGCCAGGGCTTCGGCGGCGATGATCGTGGCCATCATGCGGCCGTCCAGCGGGTTGATGATTGCCCCGTCCAGGCCCTTGGCAATCGCCAGGGTCATGAAGGTCCGGTTCATGAACTGGCGCGCCGGCAACCCGTATGAGATGTTGCTCAGCCCGCAGGCCGTGTGGATGCCGGGAAAGGTCGCCACAATCTTTTCGATGGTGTTGATGAACTCCACCCCGAAGGTCTTGTCCACAGACAGCGGCTGCACCAGCGGGTCCACGAAGATGTTTTCCACCGGGATGTTGTTCTTGATCAGCCCGCCCACCAGTTCGTCGGCGATGCGCATGCGGTCGTCCACGGTCTGGGGCATGCCTGCATCGCTCATGCAAAGGGCGATCACCTTCATCTGTGTGCCGGCGATGACCGGCATGAGCTTGTCGTAGCGCTCCTTCTCCAGGCTGATCGAGTTGATCATGGGCGTACCCTGGTGGACGGCAAGGGCCGCTTCGATGGCCGCAGGGTCCGGGCTGTCGATGGCGCAGGGCTTGTCGGTCACCTGCTGCACGGCCTCCACCAGCCAACGCAGGTATTCGGGCTCCTTGCCCACGAAGATGCCCGCGTTGACGTCGATGTAATCCGCCCCGGCCGTGGCCTGGTCGGCGGCCACCTGTTGGATGGCCGCCGCATCCTGCGCCTCGATGGCCGCCTTGATCGCCTTGCGGCTGGCGTTGATCAGTTCTCCAATGATGATCATGATATGCTCCGGGTTCAAGGTCTCTGGTTTCTGGTTCCTGGTCTCTGGTTCCTGGGTTCAGCCCTCGGTCCTCAGTCATCCGACATTCGTCGTCTGACTTACGCCACCAACTGCTTGACCAGCTTGACCGCTCCCGGTGCGTCGGCACTGTAGCCGTCCGCGCCGATCTGGTCGGCAAAGGCCTGGGTCACCGGCGCCCCGCCGATGATCGTACGCGTGGCCATGCCCGCCTCTTTGACCGCCTTGACCGTGCTCTCCATGGACGGCATGGTCGTGGTCAACAGGGCCGACAGGGCGATCACGTCAGCGCTCTTTTCCGCCGCCGTCTTGACGAACTTTTCGCTGTCCACGTCCACCCCTAAATCGACCACCTCGAAGCCGGCCCCTTCCATCATCATCGAGACCAGGTTCTTGCCGATGTCGTGCAGGTCGCCCTTGACCGTGCCGATGACCACAACACCCTTGCTCTTGCTCTGGCCGGCACTAAGGTGGGGCTTTAGAATCTTCAGGCCCGCCTTCATGGCCTGGGCGGCCATGAGCATCTCGGGCACGAAGAGCTCACCGGCGCTAAAGCGTTCGCCCACCTCGTCCATGGCGCTGATCAGACCGTCGTTCAAGATGGTGCCAATATCCGTGCCGCCGTCCAGTTCCGCCTGAGTCTTTGATATTACCGTCGCCTCGTCAAATGCCAGTACCGCGTTGAAGATCTCCTGGATTGCCATAAATGAACCTCCTGAATGTGGGTGATAGAATTTTAGCGATGATGGTGCTGCATCTTGGTCGATTTATAATATTTCAACTGGTAAAATTGAAACTCCATATTAAGGCTGACCCATAAGTCAACTGGTGCCCACCGTCAAGATTTATTCTTGCGATTAGCGACGTAGGCAGCCAACGCCGTTTCCACATCCGGGTCGATGGGCGGTTTTTCATAAGCGGCCAAGCGGCGGCTCAGGCTCTCGGTGGCGACCTGGTCGATACGCTTGGAACCGGCAGCCCGCCAGCCGGCATAATTCTGCCGGTTTGAAAAGTCCGTCATGTAGAATTCCGTGCGACACAGCTTGAATGTTTTGGGCTGGGTCAGGTACTGACCGCCGATGCCCACGTTTTTAATCATCTCAACATCGATGGCTTCAGCGGAGACATCGATGGGTTTGATCAGCTTGCGGATGATGCCGCACATCTCTTCGTCCATGAGGAATTTTTCAAAACTCATGGCGATAAAAGAACCCAATATTCCTGCCGAATGGAGGATGAAGTTGACGCCGCTGCGGGCAGCGGTCGAAAGGGCCAGGGCGGATTCCGCCGCGGCTTGGCCATCCGGGAAATGGGCATCGGTCAAGCCGCCCCCGCTGCGGCTGGGGAGCTTGTAAAATCGTGCCATCTGAGCAGTGGCCGAAACCACCATGGACAGTTCCGGGCAGCCAATGGCCAATCCGCCGGTGCGCATATCCATCGCCGAGAATGTGGATCCATAGACGACCGGTGCACCAGGATTGACCAGTTGTGCCAGGGTGATACCCGCCAGGATCTCGGCATTCTGCAAAGCCAATCCGCCGGACAGGGTCACCGGCCCGGACGAACCCGCCACGATCAGCGAGGCGATCACGCAGGCCTGGTTGGCCCGGGCCAGTTCAATCAGGGAGCCGGCCATCTCGTCGGAAAACTGAAGCGGCGACAATGAATTGATCAGGGACACCGAAACCGGACCCGCGGCGATGAGCTTGTCTTTGCCGCCCCATATGATGGAGGCCATCTCGATGCAGTCTAAGGCGCCCTGTTTGGATACCGGACTTCCCATAAAAGGTTTGTCGCACAACACGATGCTGGAGAAGATCATGTCCAGGTTGGCGGTCTCAGGCGCCACATCGCCCGGTTCCACCATCATGAACCCGTTCATGTCCATCGTTTTGGATGTCTGGATCAGTTTGCAGAAATTGTCATAGTCCGCCATGGTGGCTTCCCGCTGGCTACCGTCCGGCAGGGCGATGAAGGGTGCGCCGTAGCCGGGTGCAAATACGAAATCGTCCTCTCCCACGGCAACACTTTTTTCTGGATTCCGTGCAGTCACCGTGAACCGTGAAGGGGCGGTCTCGAGCGATTTTTGTATCTGGGCCTCGGTCATGAAAACCGTTTTTCCATCTACCTTGAACCCGTTGGATGCGAAGATCTCCAAAGCTTCGGGTTCATTGAAGGCCACACCGACGCTGGACAGTAGTTCCATGGATGCATCGTGAATCCGGGTCATCTGGTTCGCGGTGAACGTTTGCATGCGGTCATACATGATCGATCCTCCTTGTTGCGGTTAGTGGCGGCACCTGGATAGGCACGGGATCGGATCTTGCGGTGTTGTCGTCTGAAATACTTCCCACCCATTGGAAGTTACGATGATTGGGAGCAGGTTGCATGCCATGCCGGACCGGTTTACCAAAAAGATAGCCGACATCCCAGGTTATTCACATCAAGCAGGCAAATGTACTTATAAGATACAGAAATTATTACATTATTAATATATTGCGACAAAAGTATGTCGGTCAATGGATGGGTTTTTCGCAGGAGGGCTTACCGTTTGAACATGAAAACCGACAAAAAATCGTACAAATTTTAGTGGAAAAATGTTTTCATTGACTATTTTTTTTACATATAATGCCTTTATTGAAAACTTACCCTAAACAACCAGCCTTGGAGAATGACCTTGTCTGACCAATCCGCGAATGGACCTATTTTACCTCATTTCGACAACTTCGATTTTTTGCCGGTGTTCGATGCCTTTGATGAAGGCATCATCATCACCGACACCGGCGGCCGCATCCTGTTCTACAACGAAGCCCAGGCGAGTATTGACGATCTGCGACCCGCAAATGTCATCGGCAAGCGGGTGTCGGACATCTATCGGTTAAACTGGCACGACAGCCTGATATTCAGGTGCCTGGAAGTCGCCACACCCATTTTCGGCAGGCTGTTTTTTTACCGGACCTGCAAAGGTAAACTGGCCAACACGATCCACAGTGTCTTCCCGCTGCACCTCAACGGAGCACTGGCGGGCGCCATCTGTTTTGTAAAAAACTACAATCTACTGGAAAAAGTCATGTCCGGTTTTTCCACCCTGTCGCCGAGCACGCCTCCGGAGCTGGCCAATGGCACCAGATACCAGTTTTCCGATATCATGGGTGTAGAAAATAGCATTCTCCAGGCCTTGACCATGGCCCGTCTGGCTGCAGAGAGCAGTTCCCCGGTGATGCTCTTCGGTGAAACCGGATCGGGCAAAGAGATGTTTGCCCAGGGCATTCACAACTACAGCCCCCGCAGGGACAATCCCTTTGTGGGCATCAATTGCGCGGCGATTCCGGACACGCTGCTTGAGGGCCTTCTATTCGGAACGGTAAAGGGGGCGTTCACCGGCGCTGTAGACAAGATGGGTCTCTTCGAACAGGCCAACGGCGGCACGCTTTTTCTGGATGAGATCAATTCCATGCCCATTGCCCTTCAGTCAAAACTGCTGCGCGTCCTGCAGGAGAAAAAAATCCGCCGTGTCGGGGCTTCTGGTGAAGTGCCAGTAGCCTTGAAAATCATCAGCTCCGTTAACATACCCGCCCACAAGGCCATTCGCGAACGGCAGCTGCGCATGGATCTGTATTACCGTCTGGCGGTGGTTTACATTGCCATCCCCCCCTTGCGCGAACAGCCGGAAGGGATCGAAACGCTGGCCCGCCATTTCATTTATAAAAATAATCTGTCCCTTGGCAAAAAGGTGTGCGCGGTCAGCGAAACGGTCATGCAGTTTTTTCGAACCTATCACTGGCCGGGAAACGTCCGTGAACTCGAACATCTCATCGAAGGGGCCATGAACACCATCGGGCCGGACACGACCCTCGCTATTTCCCACCTGCCACCGCATCTGCTTCTGCATCAAATTCATGATGAAGGCCCGCCGCTGCAGGTGATGCCAGTGGATCGTCCGGCAACCTCACCGGTCGAGAAAATCGGCGACCCCAACCTTGGTACAGCACCCCCCGGAGCCGGTGTGCGGGACCTTCGGAAACAACGGCAGGAACAGGAACTGAAGATGATTGATGACGCCCTGAGGTCAACCGGTGGCAATGTTTCCTCAGCCGCAAGGATGCTGAATGTATCGCGGCAGCTGATTCACTACAAGATGCGCAAATATGGATTGCGCAGACAAGCCTATCGTGGGTCGATAAAAAATGATTCGATCGCTTAAGACGCCTATCAGACAAGCTGCAATAGTAACCAGTGGTGCTTTTTGCATCCAACCGGCAGCGGATGGCCGGCCTACCAGGTCACGCTCATCATGGAGCAGTTGAGTCCGCTGCCGATCCCCATGAGCGCCACGTGGTCGCCCGCTCGGATTCGGCCGGATTCGGCGGCCTGGCCTAAGGTGATGGGCACGGCTGCCGGACCGATGTTGCCCAGGGTGGGAAAGTTCAGATGATGTTTTTTCGGGGTCAACCCCAGCTTGTCGTTGAGCACGTCCATGTTTCGCCGGCTTACCTGGTGGGGTATGTAGGCGTTGATTTGCGCATCGCTCCAGCGGTTCAGGCTGATGCTGGCCAAGTCCCAGGTTTTCTTGGCCAGTTCCACGCCGAAGATCAGTACCTTGGACGCATCGGCGGTCATCCGGTCCCGCTGTCCCAGACAGAGGCGGCTGTGGCGCGTGGCCGCGCGAGTCACCGACCCATTGACCACGTGGCCGGATGTGGACAGACGCCTGTGGCATAGGATCATGGCCACCGCCCCGGAGCCTAACGTGAGGGTGGCGAACTGGTCCCTGAAATCCTCCGGCTTGGCATCCGGTCGCCGCAGCCGTTGGATGGTCGCCTCGACCACTTCCCGTGAATTTTCCCCATCTACGATGAGTCCGTAGTCGACCAGACCGGCGTCGATCATCATGCCCATGCTGGCCATGGCGTTGACAAAACCCAGGCAGGCGTTGCCCAGGTCATAGTTGATGCAGTGGTCGGCAAGTTTTAGATTGCCGTGCACCAGGCTGGCCACGGATGGCTCGATATAGTCTTTGGAGACCGAGGTGCTGATCAAGCAACCGATGGCCTCGCGGGGAATGCCGGTTTGCTCCAATACTTTTTCGGCAGCCAGGGTGGCCACGTCGCTGGCTTGCTGGTCGATGTCCCAGAAGCGCCGCTCCCGGATGCCTGAGAGTCCTTCGATAATCCCAGGCTTGATACCGATGCGGTCCAACGTGGCCGAAAGCTGCGACTCTATCTCGGCAGAGGTGATGATCGTCGTCGGTAGTGCACAGGCCACCGCCTCGATGGCCACATTCTTAAATAACATCGCTTTCATGATGGTCCTTCCAGCGCTTTCTGATGCTGCAGTCGTTGAATACAATTTCTAACAACGGTTTTATATCATGCTCGGGGGGTTAAAAAAACTGGAAACCCTTACCATAAGGTATCGTTTGCTGGGAGGGGGCATCTGGTGCGTGGGTCATGAAAAGCTGCGTGTCGATGCCGTTTTCAGTCCAGGCATTACCTTGCACGTCTTGATTCATGAGGCATGGCTGGTTGCCGGGTCGACAACTATCTTCGGCCTCGCACTGGTGCCGGCCCTTTTCAACTGATCAGAAATGGGGTATCAACAGGTTTTCAAACAACCGATCAAAACCGTTAGACACGAGTTTTTAATTCGATGAAGCACCTTTGTGATATTCATTTTCTCCAACCGGTTGCCAAGGACCTTTGGCTGGTTCATGGACCTGAAAACGGCCGGTTTCCCCACTGCAACGGGTTCCTGATGATTGGGGACCGGACCGTGCTGGTCGATGCCGGTATCGGCGCCGAACGAATCGGTGAGATCGATCGCCGGACGCGCATCGATACCCTGATCATCAGCCACTCCCATCCCGATCATATTCTGTCATGGCATGTGCTGAACGATCGGCAGCTGTTATTGCCGGCCCAAACCCCTGTGTCGGTGGGTGACTTGCGACTGCTCGGGCAGCGATTCGTCGAAGACCGTAAGGAGGCGCAATACTGGACGTGGGTAGCCTCGAGTCGCCTTGGCATCCATCCCATGCGCCGACCGGATCACCAATTTGTCGACGGTGAAGTCCTGGATTTTGGCTCCATTCAGCTCCAGGCGATTTATGCGCCGGGCCACCTGGATGATCATTATTGTTTTCTGGAGAAGCGTTCGGGGACGCTGTTTTCCATCGATATCGATTTTACCGGGTTCGGGCCATGGTACGGAAACCCGGAAGGCGACATCCATCGGTTTCGGGAAAGCGTGTCGATGATCCGCAACCTGCCCTACCGTCAGATCTGTGCCTCCCATAAACTGCCGATTGCCCTCACGGATGCAGATGACGCCTTTGATCGCTACCTGAAGGCCTTTGACCGGCAGAAGGCGGCGGTTTTCGATTTGTGCCGCAAAGGAATGGATCTGACGGCGATGGTCAAAAATTCACCCTTATACAGGAACCGGATGCCCGACAGCAGGCTTCAACAGATTTTCGAAACTCAGATGATCCGTAAGAACCTGGCACTGTTGCTTGAGGAAGGCCGAATCGTTGAAAAAAACGGTAATTATTGCGCCACATAGGTTGTTGCCCAACCCATCGGCCGATGTCATTGTGTAATTCATCGGGAATGCTGTCTTAACGCGCCGCTGATGTCTCCGGCCAGTTTCCGGGCGGCGGCACGGGCCTCCTCTCCCATGGCGTCCGGTGTCGTGCAAAAGGGGATGACGGTCTTGTTCACGGCCCGGGCTTTGCCATACCTACACACCCGGTCGAAGACAGTCTGGATAACATCGGCGTTGCCTTTCACCGGCCCGCCGCAGGTCACCAGCAAGGCGGCAGGCTTTTCGGCGATCAGGGACCGATGGTTGACGGTGCCGTAACCCGTGACCAGGCAAAAGTGACGGTCGATGAGCGCCTTCATCTGGGCGGAAAAGTCCCAGCAGTAAAGGGGGCTGCTGTAAATCACGGCATCGGCGGTCATCATGCGTTCGAATACGGCAACCGCGTCATCCTTTTGGACGCATCCGGGTCGATCCGTTACTTTCTGACACGCCTCGCATCCCAGGCATCCATTGACTTTCACGGAGGCAATGGCGAGCCGTTCCACCTGATGCCTGCCCGCCAGTTCCTGTTCTACCATATCCAGTACGCCGGCTGTGTTGCCTTTCATACGTGGACTTCCCAAAATGGTGAGGATGTTCATCCAAGGCCTCCTCATGAACTGTCTATATGGTGATAGGGTGAGAATCAACACCCGATGCATGATGAAACCAGTTCAATCCATGAACCCAGGTCGGGGGGGGTGGGCTTTTTCGGCGGTGCAACTCATCGGTGTTAATCGTTGGGCGTCTGTTCCCCCCCGTAAAGTTCCTTTACCGCCTCACGGTCGATACTGCCGTTTTTTTCCGGGAGTGATTCCACGAACTGCACATATTGTGGTTTTTTATAGCGGGCGATGCGACCACCGACGAAGTCGATGAGTTCTTTTTCAGTCAGCGGCTGTCCGGCTTTCAACACGCAGACCGCCTTGATGCCTTCCTTCCACTTGGGATCCGGCACCACGAACACCATGGTCTGTGAAACAGTTGGATGCTCCAGGATCACCTTTTCCACCTCCGCCGGATAGACGTTCTCGCCGCCGGGCTTGATCAGCTCCTTTTCCGGCTTGCGGCCGGCGTACCACAGGAACCCGTCTTCATCGAAGCGTCCCAGGTCGCCGGTGTGATGCCGCCCGTTGCGGAAGGTGCGGGCATTGTCCTGGTCCAGCTGCCAGTAACCTTTGAATACCATGGGGCCTTTGAGGGTGATCTCACCGACCTGGCCCGCCGGCACCGGATGGTCCACATCATCCACCAGATCCACCAGCCCCAACGGGATCGGCCGTCCGGCTGAACCGGGCCGATCATCATAGCGGCCCATGCTGGTGATTAAAGAAGTTTCCGTCTGGCCGTACATGTTGTAAAAACAGCCCCCGGTCTGCTTCTGGTAAAGCTCGATGGTTTCCGGTGCTTCAAGTCCCATGACGGCCCGCAGCGATGATATATCGGCCCCCGTATTTGCCTGCTCATCCAGAATGGAACCAAGAATCGGTGAGAAATCAAAAAGCACCGAGACCTTTTTGGTCTGGATCAGTTCCACGGCCTGGTTTGCGTCAAACTTGCTCATGTTGACATTCATCGCGCCGGCGTGAAAAGCGTTGACGGCCATGAACAGGCCGCCTACGTGGAACAGGGGCAGCAGATTCAGGTGAACGTCGGCAGGCGACAAACCGAAACAGTAGTTGAGGTGCAGGCTGGCGCACAGCAGATTGGCGTGGCTCACCAGGGCGCCCCGCGGCCGGCCGGCTACGGCCGCCGTGTGGATGATCACCAGGCCGGCATCGGCGTCGACCGGTTCAACGGAAAGGGGCGCATCAACCATCAGTTTGCCAAAGGCATCGAAGGGGCCGGTATCGTTCAGGCTGAAATATCGCCTGACCGAGGGCAACCGATCCCGGATGCCTGACACCACCTCGCCGAATTCGTCATCGGCAAATACCACGGCCGGCGTGCAGTCGTTCAGGTTAAAGGCCATCTCATCGGCGGAAAGGCGCCAGTTGATGGGCAGCACAATGGCGCCCAGGGCGGCAGCGGCAGCATAAATTTGAAAAAAGCCCAGGCTGTTTTTTCCCACGACGCCGATCCGGTCCCCGGTGTTGATTCCGACCTGCTGCAGGCCTGCGGCCAGCCGATCCACCTGCACCTTGAATTGACCGAAGGTTGTCGTCGTGCCGTCGTCGGCTTCGAACCAGGCCGGCCGGTTCCGGAAACACTTGGCGTTGCGACAGATCATGTCATACATGGAAAAATCGTAAAGCCCCATGGTTTATGCTCCTTGTGCGGTTATTAAGCGTTGCGTTGCATGCGGCAAGAAGAACCCCAACGCTGAAAAAGCAGGAGGGATTCAGAGCCAAGGGGGCAGCCGTATTGTTTTGCTGCAATCCCTTGGCAACGCCGGATCTGGATTCCTCCGGCTTTCCCGTAAGGGTAACAACATGAAAAAAATTTTGTTTTTCCAGGAATTCACATTAGGTGAATTTCTGAATGCCTGGCGGTTGTTATGATTTGTCTATGTTTTCATAAAGTAATAATAATTTTCGCATGTTTTTATGCAACGATGGGGAGAACAGTCCACCTGCATGAGGTGACACCCTTTTCAAGCAGCGTCTCCTCATCAGTTGCGCGTCAATGGCAGTTGCCGGATTGGTGAATGCGTTATACGCAGTGTCTGTCCAGAAACGAGGGATTTTGGTCGAGATCAAGGCATGCGAAAAATTTTATCCGCAGGCGCCCCAAAGGAAGTGCCCTTGGGGTGCATATAGTTGATATTCCGAGGATAAAATTTTGAGCATAACGCAGATATTGAGCAAAATAACCGTTTCTGGATGGGCACTAACTACTTGATGGTGGTCACCGGACAGGTCGCTTTGAGAATAATGTATTGTGCCGTTGAGCCCAGAAGCAGCTTCCGGGTTCTTGATTTTTTTTCGATGCCCACGAAAATTTGGTCAATTCTGTTTTCTTGGGCAAAGATAACGATGTCCTCACCCGGAGAAAGGCCTCTGGCCATTTCCTGGACTTCGTGCTCGGCGCCGGCGCTCTCGAGTTGCTGCCGTACCCGCTTCAGTTCTTGGTTTACCCGGGCGATGTCTTCGGGCTTTTCGCTGTGGCCGCCTTCCATGCTGGTGATGACAAAAACCTTGGCCTTGAAGATCGACGCATGCTTTACCGCCAGATCAAGAGCGGCTTTTGACTCTGTTGAACCGTTGTAGGCAACGAGAAACTTCATATTGGTTTGCCCTTTCTCCAAGGGTGAGGGTTCACAGGTTCAGGGTTCATAGGTTCATCGTTGCTTTTTTGCCTAAATATCAGAGAATTAATCATTCTCAGGGGATCTCTCAATCGAATTATTCCGCCGTTTGCTGTACCATGATTTTATCTTTTAAACTCAATTTTGCACCAAACGTTAAGGTTTGACCTATCGACGGTTAAAAACTGCATTGAATGTCGAACCTCTGAACCCAGAACGCCGAACCCAGGACCTGTTAACGCTTACATCCAGCGTTTGCGCCGCTTGTAGGACTTGACTTCTTTGAAGGATTTTCGTCCACCGCCCTGGGTGATGCCCATGTAGAACTCTTTGACATCCGGGTTGTTTTTGAGCTCTTTTGACAGGCCTTCCAGGACGATTTTGCCTGACTCCATGATATAGGCATAATCGGACACCTGTAAGGCGATCTTGGCATTCTGCTCTACCACCAGAATGGTGGTGCCCAGCTCCCGGTTGATGGCTTCGACGTTTTCGAAGATCTCTTTTACCAGCAGCGGTGCCAATCCCAGGGAGGGCTCGTCCAGCATGAGCATTGTAGGCGCTGCCATCAGGGCCCGGGCGATGGCGATCATCTGTTGCTCTCCGCCGGAGCAGTACCCGGCCAGCCGGTGGGTGATTTTGGACAGCCGGGGGAAGTGATCGTACATCTTGTCGTTGTCCGCGCGAATTTTTTGGGATCCGTCTTTTCGGGTAATGGACCCCACCCGGATGTTTTCTTCAACGGTGAGGTGTTTGAAGACCCGGCGTCCCTCCGGCACCATAACCGCGCCGAGTTTGACCACCTGTGTTCCCAGGACATTGGTGATGTCGCTGCCGGCAAACTGGATATGCCCGTCTCGGATAAAGCCGTTTTCCGGTTTGAGCAGGCCGCTGATAGCCCTCAGCGTCGTGGTTTTGCCAGCACCGTTGGTGCCCAGCAGGGCGACGATGCCCCCTTTGGATACATTCAGGCTGACACCGCGCAGTACCTGAATAATATCGTTATAAACCACTTCGATGTTGTTGACCTCGAGCAGGTGTTGGCTCTCTTGTTTATCCATGGCAGCGCTTTGTTAGAAGGTTCTGAGCTCTTGTGTTTGCACAACCGATCGGTGTAATTGCCCCGGTGCTGCAACCGACACCTGCGCGTCGGCTGCAGCACAAAAAGGGGTCACCGCAAGAAATGCGTTGCGGGTCCGCAATTATTTGATTTTGCCTGTGTATTCAGGAATGAATGGTGCTCCCACGGAGTGAAAGACCCCATCTTTGACCGCGTACATCTGCAAGGTATCCACGCCTGCCTTATCGGTCTTGGAATAGGTCACCGGCCCTACCGTGGTAACCGGATAAAATGCATTCATACCGTTCATGGCCAGTAATTCATCATATAGGCTTTCTTTGGTAATTTTGACTCCCTTGGCTTTGGCCCGCAGGATGGCTTCGGCAGCGACTTGGGCCACCATAACGCCGTTGGCATAGTTGTGCGAGTTGGCCGTCTTTTCGTCACGTCCGTACTTTTTGGCCAGGGCCAGCTGGGCATCAGTTCCAACACCGGGTTCAGAGGTAACGATGTAGGATGTCGTCCAGTAGTAATTTTCCGCAGCCGGTCCAGCCAGGGACACCAGGTCGTTTCCGCCGGTGTAGTGACACCCGGTGAATGTGATCTTTCCCTCTTCACCAAAGGTTTTGGCGACAAGTCCTAAGCGGCTGGCATCTTTCAACATGGTCGCCACCGGGGACTGGATGGTCTGGCCGATGACGTATTGGACGCCTTTACTCTTGAGGCGTTGCAGCATGGCGGTGTTGTCCAGGTCCTTGCCGTGTTCCACCACTTCCACGATTTCGATTTTCAGGCCGGCGGCAACGGCTTTCTGAACATCTTCAAGGGGTCCACGCCCGAAAGCCGATGGATGAAGGAACATGGCAACCTTCGGTGTCCCGCTGCCTTTATGGTTATTGGCTACGTATTCGGCCAGACCAATGGCCTGTGCGGAATAGGAGGCAATCGGCAGAAATATATAACTGGAATCAACCAGGTTCCCGGCATGAAAGGAGGCCGGAATAGTGGGCATCTTCTCTTCGTCAAAATCTTTTTTCAAGGCCAGGGTGCTACCGGTGGAGTAGTTGAGGTAAAAAACAATGCCCTGATCCAGGAAATCTTCAAAGTTCCGCTTGGTGACATCTGTTTTGTACTGGTCGTCCCTGATGGTACATTCAATTTTGTCATCGCCCAAAATTTTCATATCGTTGACATACTGGAAATAATCCTCAACACCCTTTGAATAAGGGTCGCCTGCATCAGAGGTCGGTCCGGTAATGGCCAGAGAGAGGCCCAGCTTGTAAGTCTCTCCGGCTTGCGCCTGAACGGTAAATGCAAAGAGAACAATCAGCGTAAGTGAAAAAACAACGGTCATCCTTTTCCTGTTTTTCATGACTCCCCCTCTTTAGTTGGTTGGGTGTTGCCGGTTCCGGAACAAGTCCGAAATCTGGGTTATGCTTCATCCCTCGTCACTGCGGAGTACGGTATGTACGCCTCATTCCTCGGGCTTCGCAAGCCTTGATCTCGAAAGTGTTACGGAACCGCCTGAATTTGAACTTTTTTCGACTTCATCAACAATAAGGTTCAATATCGGAACGGCCACAATTTGGTATACGAGCGTGCGATCCGCCACCAGTTAGCGATTCCTCTCGGTTCAAACATTAAAAACAGAACGATCACCAGGCCAAAAGAAAAGGGTTTCAAGGCGGTGGCAAGATTCCAGTCCGACGGCAATATCTGGCCGGCGTGTTCGGCAAGGGTTTCCACCTGGAGTTCGAGTGCGATTATTGCGGTCGGACCCCAGAATGATCCGTTGAGAGTCCCAAGACCGCCCACGATGGCCATGGCGAGCAAAGTGATCGAGTGATGCAAGGTAAAGGATTCAAAACCCACACCCCGGTACACGTATGCGTGCAAGGCGCCGGCAATACCGGCAAAAAAGCCGGCCAGACCGAAGGCATACACTTTGGTAAGGCCGGGATGCATCCCCATGGCATCGGCGGCCCGGTCATTGTCCCGGACCGCACTCAAACAACGCCCGTAACGGGTTCTAAGGAGGTTGCGCACCATGAATCCCGAAAGGATCACCACCACGAGCAGTACATAGTACCAGAAGAGGTAGTGGTCTTTTCTGCCCAGCTTGCCAGTGAACCAGAATACCCGGCTGATGGCGATGGTCTGCCCCTGGTTAAAAAATTCTAGAAAATTGATCGTCCACGAAAAAATCATCTGAAAGCTCAGGGTGGCGATGGCCAGGTAAAGATGTTTCAGACGCATGGCCGGAAGCCCGACGATGGCCCCGAAAACCGCACCCATCAGCCCGGAAAGAACAATCATCAGCGGCCAGGCATGCGTGATAATCACATGACTGTCACCCAGGGTCCTTGAAAAAGAGGCGAGGGTGTAGGCTCCGATGCCCATAAAGGCGGCATGCCCGATGGATATCAGGCCGGCGAAGCCGGTGACGATGTTCAGGCCGATGATCGCAACCATGGCAATCAGGATGTTGTCCAATACCAGCATGTACTTGTTGCTTAAGGAAAAAAGCAGCGGCCAGACAAAAAGCATAAAGAGGAACAGACTGAGGATGGTCCGGTCCAAATGGGTAAAGAATAATCGCTGCTCGTCCTGGTAGGAGGTAAAGTAGTTGCCGGTGGCTAACCAACGATTGGTTGACATGATTTATACCCGTTCAATTTCATGGATGCCGAAAAGTCCGTGGGGCTTGAAAAGCAGGATGATTAACAAAATGATATAGGGCAACACTTCTGCGGTGCCGTTGAGCCCCCAGTTGCCGTCCAGATATCCACTGGCAAACTGCTGGATGATACCCATGATGACACCGGCTACTACGGCGCCCAGAATGGAATCCAGCCCGCCTAGTATCACCACGGGGAAAACGGTAATGCCGAAGGCTTGCAGGGTCTCAAAATTGAGGCCGGTGATATTGCCGATGATGACACCGGCGGCGGCGGCGCTCAATCCGGCCGTGGCCCAGGCCAGACCGAAGACCCGTGGCACTGAAATGCCCACGGACATGGAGGCGAACTGGTCATCCGATACGGCCCGCATGGAGATCCCCACGGTGGATTTTTTAAAAAACCATGAGAACCCGCCGATCATTAAGAAGGTCACGATTACACCCACCAGTTGGGTCCAGGAGATGGACACACCGCCGAAGGATATCAAGGTTTGGGGTAAAAATAATGGAAAAGAGAAGTTTACCGAACCGAACGGCGTCAAAAAAATCAATCCATCGATGATGGACATCAGCCCGATCGTTACCATGATCACGGAGATGATCGGCTCTCCGATCAGCCGGCGCAGAAATATCCGCTCCACGCTCATGGCCAGGAAAAACGTAATCACCATACTCAACAGGAAGGATATATAAATCGGGATCCCAACCATGCCGGTCAACGCATAGGCGATAAACGCACCGGCAGCAATGATTTGTCCGTGGGCAATGTTGAGCACCTTGCTCGATTTATAGATCAGGACAAATCCCAAAGCCGCCAAGGCATAAATGGAGCCCACCACGATGCCGCTGACCACCAGTTGAAAAAAATAACTCATCAGAACCCTTCCATGGTATAAAATGAAATTTTGGTTTTCACCGTGGTTGATTGTCCATCCTGGTATTGGAAGAAGGCCTCGACCTCCTTTTCGTCGATGCTTTCATCGTAGAGGGCTTCGTACAGATTTTGGTATTTCTCCCGTACGAATTTCCTGCGGATCTTTCCCGTTTTGGTCAATTCGCCGTCGTCCATGTCCAGGAGTTTGTATAAAATGGCAAAGCGTTTGATCCTGAAGTGCTCCTTTTCGGCCCGGGAATTGATTTCGGCCACCTGTTCGTTGACCAACCCGGCCACTTCGGGTTTGGCCGATAGATCCATAAAGGTGGTGTAGGAGATACCCCGGTCTTCGGCCCATTTTCCGACCACAATGGGGTCGATATTGATCAGTGCGGCCACATAATCCCGCTTGTCTCCGAAGATCACCGCCTCTTTGATATAGGGGCTGAATTTGAGCTTGTTTTCCAGGAACATGGGGCTGAACATCTCGCCCACGACATTGTGCATCACATCCGCCAGCCGGTCGATGACCACCAGGTGGCCGTTCTCGTCGATGTAGCCGGCATCGCCGGAGTGCAGCCATCCGCCTTCCAAAAGCTCCGCCGTCTTTTCAGGCAGCTTGTAATAGCCGGGCGTCACCGAGGGTGATCGGGAGAGGATTTCGCCTTCTTCCGAAATTTTGCACTCGGTGTTGGGTAGGGGTTTGCCCACCGTATCGGGCCGAACGTCGCCGTCCCTGTGCATGTAGGCGATACCCACAATCTCGGTCTGGCCGTAGATCTGCTTCAGGTTGACCCCGATGGCCTGGTAGAAGGTGAACAGTTCGGGCCCCAGGGCGGCGCCACCGGTGTAAGCCCGGCGCAGGCGTAACAGGCCGATCTGATTGATCAGAGGACGGAACATGATCTGGTAGCCCAGCCAGGCCTTGAATCTAAGACCGGGCGGCATAGATCTGCCGGTCATGCGGTAGCTGGCGGCCTTTTCACCGATTTTGATGAAATAATTGTAGAGTTTTCGGTTGAGCCAATAAGATTCGTCGATTTTGAGCCAAATCTGGGAGCGGATGGTCTCATAGATCCGGGGTGCCCCGAACATGAAGTGGGGACCAATCTCCTTGAGGTCCTCCATGGCCGTTTCCACCGATTCGGGGAAATTGATGGTAATCCCGGTGGCCATGGCCACACCGAAGGAGTTCATCTGCTCACCGATCCAGGCAAAGGGCAGGAAGGAGAGATACTCGTCGGTATCCGCCAGGGGGTCAGCTTCGGTGAGCTGCAAGCCCATGCTGATAAAGTTCTTGTGGGTCAGCATGGTCCCCTTGGACAAACCGGTGGTGCCGGATGTCAGGCAGAGGTGGCAGACCTGGTCGGCAGTACCTTGATCCACCAGGGTTTCATACAGATCCGGGTCTTCGGCATGGACCTCATCGCCGAGCCGATAGAGATCCTCGATAAAGACGAACCAGTCATCGGACCGGTAACCGCGCATGCCGCGGGGATCTTCGTAGATAACGTGCTTGACACCCGGAACCCGCTCGCGGATCTCCACGATCTTGTCCACCTGTTCCTGGTTGTCGCAAAAAACCATGGAAACGTTCATGTAATCCAGCAGCTGGGCGATTTCCTCGGGCATGGTGGTCTGGTATATGGCCGCGGAAATACCGCCTATCGCCTGTGCACCAATGGCGGTGAAGAGCATCTCCGGAATGTTGTCGCCGATCAAGACGATGGCATCGCCTTTTTTTAGCCCGAGTTTTTGCAGACCCAGCCCAGTCTTACGGACCAACTGGTAATAGTCATTCCAGGTGTAGCTGTTCCAGCGGCCAAATTCTTTTTCCCGCAAGGCAACCTTGTCACCGGTACTTTCAACGCGCCAGCGCAGCAATTGTGGAATGGTCAGTGACTGAAGGAGTTCAGTGTCTATCGTGTCCAATTAATCTTCTCCGATGTAAGCATCGATAACCTTTTCGTTTGCAGCCACTTCTTTGGGCGTCCCCGATCCGATGACTTCCCCGAAGTCCAGCACATGGATGCGGTCGGAAATATCCATGACCACACCCAGATCATGTTCAACCAGAATGATCGTTGTCTTTTGCTCCTTTTTTATATCCATAACGAATCGGACGATATCTTCTTTTTCTTCGATATTCATGCCCGCCATGGGCTCGTCCAGCAGCAGCAACTGGGGGTTTAGCGTCAGCGCCCTGGCCACCTCGACGCGTTTCTGGATACCGTACGCCAGATTGCCCACCGTGCTTTTGCGGTAGGGTTCGAGCTCCATGAAATCAATGATATCTTCCACGTAGGCGCGGTTTTCGGCCTCTATCCGCGATGCCTTGCCGACGTAGATCATGGCCTGGAGAAAATTGTATTTCAAGTTGGTATGGCGGGCCAGCATGAGGTTGTCCAATACGGAAAGGCCGCTGAACAATTCCAGATTCTGAAACGCACGGGCGATGCCCAGTTTGGTCACCTGATGGGGAAGCGCGTGGGTCAGGCGCTTATCACCATATTTGATCTCCCCGGTGGTTGGGTGATAAAATCCGGAGATGCAGTTCAGTATGCTGGTTTTGCCGGCTCCGTTGGGCCCGATGATGGAGGTGATCAGCCCCGGTTCAATGGTCATGTTTACATCGGAAAGCGCATTCAGTCCGCCGAAAGTGAGCGTAACGTTTTCAATGGATAAGGTGGTCATGGGAGCTCAACCTGGTTTGTGTGACAGCTGAAGATATTGCCGGCTTCAAAGTCTGATATCACAGCGAGGCAAATTTAAAAAGCTTCCTTAATATTTCGCTTGATAGTTAAAAAAATAAATTGCATTCATATTATTGCAGATGATTTCTATAAGAGGATAATTTTATTTTAATTTTAAGCCTTTGGATTGTGTCGCCTAAGGATTATTCAGTGGTGGATGGATCCCTTAGCGTTCATTATCGTTTTTACATGCAAGAATGTCAAGTTGATAAAATAGCAGGTAAATAGTGGGCAATAACCGCTATTCTTCATACGATAGCAGATGGGTCCTGAGGTTTATTTTTTTGTTTCTGAGCCCCAGCTTGGTACGGATGTGGTGGCGGTGAAACAAAACCGTATTCTTTGAAATCAGCAGCAATTCGGCGATCTCCTTATTGGTTTTTCCTTCCTTGATCAGGTTGGCCACGCGGATTTCAGTGGGGGTGAAATTGAAATATCGTGAAGAGAGTTTGCTGATAAAAGGCGAAATGATATTGTCCAGGTTGGACTGCAGGATTTCAAGCATGGTTTCCTGGTGGGGTTCCAAATGTCCTCTTTTCAGACGGACCAGGTAGGGCGAAACCAGTTCCTTGACATTGGAAAGTACATTTTCCTGCATTTCACGTTTATCCTCCTCTCGCTTTTTAAGCAGGACCTGCAGTGCGGTGTTGACCTCTTCCAGGTAGCTGGACTGGGCCCTCAAGGCCGCTTCCGCCCGCTTGCGCTCTTCGATTTGCTGTTTCAGCCGGCGGTTGGTGTCGGCCAGCTCCGCAGTTCGCTCCTGGACCAGTTCCTCCAATTGGCCGTGATATTGCTGGAGGGCCTCCTCTGCCTTTTTGCGGGCGCTGATGTCCCTAAGGGTAACGATATTGCCCACCGGCCGGCCCTTTTGATTTTGAAACAGGGTCGAGCTGATCTGAACGTCCAGCACCCGCCCATCCTTGGCCAGCCGCTTGGTTTCGAACATGGTGATCTTCCGGCCGCTCAGCATTTCGTCGATGGCGGCTTTGGTTTCCGCCCAGCACTCTTCAGGGACGAAGTCAATCTGTTTGCCCAGCAGCTCGTGGCGGGAGAGACCGAAGGCCTGTTCAAAGGCCGGGTTGACGTAGGTGGCAACCCCTTTCATGTTGTATGCGACAATGGGATCCGGCGAAGACTCAAGGAAGGAGCGGTAGCGCTGTTCGCTATCACGAATACGGGCCTCGGCTTTTTTTCGTTCGGCCAGTTCGCGGGTGACCTTGCTGTACAGGGTGGCTTTTTCCAGTGCCAGCAGCGCCAAGGCGGCAAAGCGTTCAAGGACAATAACATCCTCTTGGTCGAAGCGTTTTTCCGGATCCACGTGGGCCAGGCCGATGACGCCCTGAACCTGACTGTCCGATTTCAGCGGAATTCCAACGATGCAGCGCAGCCCGTCAAGGGCCGGATCGTCCAGGCGCCCTGACCAGTTGCTGTAGTCCGCCACGAGAACGGGTGCCTCTTTCTGCCACACGCACCCGCCCATGCCTTCGCCCTTGCGGACCGACCGACCCAGCTGTTCGGCAAAGAAACCCTTGCCCACGCGCATCTGCATTACCTGTGCCTCCGATTCCAACAGATAGATGTAGCAATGCTGGGTGCCGGTCAGGGCAGCCGCGCGCTCGATAATAGTCTCCAGCAATTCCTCTTTATCGATTTTATCCAGAAGGCCCAGGGCGGTTTCGTGAAGGGCCCGCAGAGATGCGTTCTGGCGCTGGACGGCTGGATCTGCAGGATTCGTGGTCAAGGCTTTTGCGGATGCTGAGCCCTGCTGTGCTGAATTAGACATTGCCGCTCTTGCTGATAAAAAGATGCTGTCGTCAGACGACGAGGACTTTGCGAACTGTGGCAACGATCTCCTCGGGGTCATCCAGGACTTGTATGATATCCATGTCCGTGGGAGAAATCAGCGACTGGGCCAGCAATTGGCTGTGGACCCACTCGAGCAGCCCGCCCCAATAATCGCTGCCCACCATAATGATCGGGAAGGGCCGAATCCGACGGGTCTGCACCAGGGTCATCACTTCGAAAAGTTCATCCATGGTACCGAAGCCGCCGGGCATGACGACGTAGGCGGCGGCATATTTGATGAACATGACCTTGCGGATGAAAAAATAGTTGAACTCCATCTGGATCGTTGCATACGGGTTGGGCTTTTGTTCAAAGGGAAGCCGGATGTTCAGGCCCACCGATGTGCCGCCGGCTTCGGTGGCACCTTTGTTAGCCGCCTCCATGATCCCCCCACCCCCGCCGGTGATCACCCCGAACCCGTTTTTAACAAAAAGCGCGGCGATGGCTTGCGCTTTCTTATATTGGGGATCATCGGGACGAGTTCTGGCGGACCCGAAAATGCTGACTGCGGAACCCAGGTCGTGAAGACCCTCTACGCCTTCCACAAATTCACCCATGATCTTAAACAGACGCCAGGATTCTCCCAGCTTCAGATCGTCGATTAAAAATTGTTTCTCCATCAAGTTCCTCTTTTTACGTGGGGCAGCGTCCAGCCGCCGGGTTCAAACCGCTCACCCCTCTCCCTTGAAACCCACCGTTACCCTTTCACCTTCGACAATCACGGGAATTTTTCGCTGGCCATTGGAGAACACCAGCATTTTTTCCAATGCGTGGGAATCATCGATCACGCTGACGTATTCAACCGATCTGTTTTTGCTTGCATAAGCCTCACGGGCTGCCGTCGTATGGGGTCATGAGTTTTTGCCGAAGATCGTCACCTTTGCAGTCATGGCCATCTCCCATGTTTTAATTCTGGTATGGCGGTCGGTGGTAGGTCGCAGGTTCTGCCTGAATTGAATGGCTCTCAACATATCTTTAAGGGTCGGTATTGTCAATGTTTACGCATTGACATCGGTTACGGCGGTTGATAGATAAATTAGGTTTGATTAAAGGGTTCATTCCCTTTTTTTGTTTATGGAAGATCTGGCTGGATGGTTTTATTAATGAATCGACGCAGGCTGCCTTAATTGGGCCGGGGGGATATACGGTCCGCTGTCGTAAAGGCAGGATTTGGGGACAACATGAAAACGGCCCAATCCAGAACCCTTCGGATCGTCAATGATCTCGGATTGCATGCGAGGTCCGCCGCCAAGCTGGCCAAACTGGCCGGAGAGGCCAGTGGGGGGGTATGGATCATGAAGAACGGCAACACGGCAGACGCCACATCCATGCTGGATATCCTGACCCTTGCCTGCCCTGCGGGCACAGAAATCACCGTCAGCATCGACGATGAAGCAGATGTGAATACCCTGGAGCGCATCGCGGCATTGGTTCGTTCTGGGTTTGGAGAATAATCGTTCATGGAAGATCAGGAACACCAGGAAATAATCCTCACGGGCATCGGTGGATCCCCTGGCATATGCATCGGCAAAGCATACCTGGTGGATAAAGAGGGTGTGGATGTCGTCAAAAAATATGTGATCCGTGATGAATCACGATCTGCTGAAGTGGGCCGCTTCAAGACGGCGGTAAAAAAAGCCCGGATTGCGCTGCGACGCATCATCGATAACACCCCCGAAGAGCTTCGCCAGCATACCCAGATTTTAGAGACACACATGCTGCTCCTGGAAGACAAGATGCTCTATGATCGGACGATCGACGTGATCGAGAAGGAGCGGGTCAATGCCGAGTGGGCGCTGAAAAAGGTGGTTTCCCTGGTCAAGCCGATCTTTGAGAACATGTCCGATGACTACCTTAAGCAGCGGGCAGAGGATATCACCCATGTGTCGGACCGCATCATGGAAAACCTGGTCGGTGCAGACCAGGTGGACATCGGGCGGATCGACAAGCGGGTGATTTTAGTGGCCCGGGACCTGTCTCCGGCGGAGACCAGCCAGATCCAGTTGGAGCGGATCAAGGGATTCGTCACCAATCGCGGCGGCCGGGCTTCTCACACCAGTATCATCGCCCGGACGCTTGAAATCCCGGCCGTCTTAGGGGTGGGCAACGCCACGTTGAAAATCAAAAATGATGACATTCTCATCGTGGACGGCGAAACCGGCATCGTTGTGGTCAACCCCACCGAGCAGACGTTGCTGGAGACCGAGGAGCGCAGGGAGCAATACGAAATTCAAAAAGCACAGATGGCCAGAAAAAGCTATCTGCCCGCCCGGACCAAGGACGGCATCCGAATTTCAGTCATGGGCAACATTGAACTACATGAAGAGGTGGTTTCCGTGCTGGATCACGGCGGCGACGGCATCGGTTTATACCGGACTGAATTTCAATATCTCAGCCGTCCGGATTTTCCAACCGAAACGATGCTGTTCGACAACTACAAAGGCGTGATCGACGTGATGGGCAAGCGGCCGGTGACTATCCGGACCCTCGACATCAACGGCGACAAGGCGGTGAATTATATCCGGGACAGCCACGAACTGAACCCGGCGTTGGGTCTTCGGGCCATCCGCTATTGCCTTCAAAAGCCCGATATATTCAAAACCCAGCTTCGGGCCATCCTGCGGGCCGCGGCCTTCGGGAAGGTTCGCATTCTCATTCCCATGATTTCAGGAATCGAAGAGGTTGAGCAAACCATCGACCTGCTGGACGAGGCCGCCCAATGCCTGGAACAGCAAGGGGTCGCTTACAACCGGGATGTCCCCCTGGGGATTATGATCGAAGTCCCGTCGGCAGTGGTTACCGCCGACATTCTGGCTGAAAAGGTTGATTTCTTCAGCATCGGCACAAACGACCTGATCCAGTACACGCTGGCCATCGACCGGGGCAACCGGCATGTGGCCCACCTTCACCAGCCGTTGCATCCGGCCATTCTCCGGATGATCAAGCGAACCTGCGATGTGGCCAGGGAAAAAGGCATCAAAACCTACATGTGCGGTGAAATGGCCGGAGAGCCGCTCTTTGCTCCCATCTTGCTGGGGCTGGGGGTGGATGAACTGAGCATGAACCCCCAGGCCATCCCCATGGTGAAGAACGCCATCCGGTCAATCAATACCGCAGATCTAAATGACTTTATGGAATCGGTGATGCACATGACCACCGCTGACGAAGTTCAGGTGCTGTTGGAGCGAGACTTCGGCGCCGTCGTTTCGAAGATCGAGCCCGAACAACAGGAGCAGTAATCCCGTGGAAAAGCAACCGATCAAAGTGGTGGCGGAAAACCGCAAGGCCCGACACGAATACAATATCGAAGACAAGTATGAAGCCGGGATCGTGCTGGCCGGCACCGAGGTCAAGTCCCTGCGGATGGGTAAGGCCAACCTCAAGGACTCGTACGCCCGCATCAAGAACGGCGAGGTCTTCATCTACCAGATGCATATCGGCGCCTATCCCTTTGCCTACTTCGACAATCACGATCCCCTGCGTCCCAGAAAGCTTTTGCTGCACGACTACGAAATCAAAAAGCTCTATGGCAAGGTCAATGAAAAGGGGTATTCGCTAATTCCGTTGAGACTCTATTTCAAGGCCGGTAAAGCCAAGCTCAGCCTGGCACTGGCCAGGGGCAAGCAGAGTCATGACAAACGTGAAACCATCCGGCGCCGCGACCAGAAGCGAGAGCTGGATCGGGAACGAAAAAATAACCGGTGATACAGGAAACAAGACCATACACGGCCACTCCGTTCGGGACGATCTGGGCTTTAGGTGCAGGGACGGTTGCCAGAACCATGAATTCAAAGCATCACCGATACAAGAGAAAACCGCCAGTGTTTACGGGCCCCCGGGAACGCTTCAGCCAGATGCTGGTCCGTACGCGCCAACTGGAAGGCAACCCTCATTATATCGCCCTGGGCATGGCCGTGGGCATTTTTGTGTCCATCACGCCCATCATTCCCCTGCAAACCATCGTTGCCATTGCCCTGGCCTATCTGGTTCGGGGAAGTAAATCGGCGGCAGCGCTGGGCACATGGCTGAGCAACCCGCTTACCATTCCTGTGGTCTATTATGCCAACTACAAGCTGGGCTGCATGCTACTGGGATACCAGAAAACACTGGACAGCATCACCTTTGACTCATTTTCCCAGCTGATGGAACTGGGGCTGGAGGTCACCTGGGCCATGATTGTCGGCGGTGTGGTCATCGGGGCGATTCTTGGCGTAGCGGCCTATTTCATTACCTTCCGCGTATTTATTTCCATCCGGCAGCGCGCCCGGCAGGTCGATACCGATTCAAGGCCGCGGCCATGACATCGCCGCGGGCGCTGCTGACCGCCTGGAACATCCAGGCCAAAAAGCAGCTGGGGCAGAATTTTCTCAACGACCCCAACGTGGCACGGGCCATCGTGAACAAAGCCGGTATCACCGGCGACGATGTCGTGCTGGAGATCGGCCCCGGCCTGGGGGCCATGACCATTCCCGCGGCGGCGGTTGCCTGCCGGGTCATTGCCGTGGACAAGGACGGCCGGATCATCGATCTGCTCAGGACGGAACTGCTGGCCGCCGGCATCGACAATGTCGAAATTCGGGAGGCTGACATTCTGCGGGTGGACCTGGACGCGATAGCGCGTGAGACCGGCCGGCCGTTGGTGGTTTTGGGCAACCTTCCCTATAATATTTCATCCCAAGTGATCGTCCAATTGATCCACGCCAAAAGCCGGATCGACCGGGCGGTGCTCATGCTGCAGAAAGAGATGGCCCAACGAATCTGTGCCGGTCCCGGATCCAAGGACTACGGGCGACTGTCCGTTATGCTGGGGTATTGTGCACACACGCAGGTGCTGATGCAGGTGCGGGCGCCCTTGTTTTTTCCTGCCCCCAAGGTGGATTCGACCGTGATAGGCATCCGCTTCGCCAGTCCACCACCCTTTCCGGCCGATGACGAAGCCCTTCTTTTTCTTGTGGTTAAGGCGGCCTTCGGCAAGCGCCGTAAAACCCTTAAAAACGCGCTCTCCCAGAGTGACCTGAATCTTGAACCCGCCATCTGCGAGCGGCTGCTTACAGACGCTCGAATCGATCCCATGCGGCGGGCGGAGAGTCTTTCCGTGGCCGAATTTGTCTGCTTGAGCAATACCATCGGCAATCATGGCCGCTCTCCCGGGACAGGAAGATAGCCGGGAAACAGCCAACACGGTCAAACAAGACCCGTCATCCGGCCTCGTCCTTGATTTCACCGCCACTGCCGACTCACTTCATCTACTTTGACCGATATTCTTATTCATGCCTATTGCCGTTCCGGCTCGACAGGGTGGGCGTCGACGGTATGGACGACGATTGTGTCCTGCCGGACTGTCCAGCGAACATTAATGTCGTACAACCTCATGCCGAACTCGGTCCTTCCCGAACATTTGCCCACGTATGCCGGCCGAGGATCGGCGCTGAGCACCTGGTTGACCAGATCGCTAAAACCCGGATGGGTTCTTTCAAGCATGGCGCAGGCTTGACGGGCTTGAGCCGTAAAGTCAATCGACAGGGATGATCGGGGGGGATCGGCGGCAAACCCGCCGACCGCCTCCGGGATGATGTCTGCATAGGGCAGGTAGGGCTTGATGTCCAAAACGGGGGTTTGATCCAAGATGTCGATGCCGGACAGTTCCAGAACCATTTTCCCATGGTTCCGGTGGACGCTTTCAAGAACCACGCTCGATATGCCGATGGGGTTGGGCCGAAATCCGGATCGGGTGGCAAAAACACCGACACGCGTGTTCCCGCCCAACCGGGGCGGTCGGACCGTGGGTTGCCACTTCCCGGCGCCGATACCGTGGAAAACAAAGACGATCCATAGATGAGAAAAGTCATCGAGCCCCCTGAAGGCCTCTTTTTGATCAAAGGGCGGTAAGATTTCCAGACTGGCCCGAGCGGCAGGCACCAGGCCCGCCTGACGCGGAATGCCGAATTTTTCGGTGAAGCATGAGTGGACAATGCCTATGGGATGAAAGACGAAATCGTTCTCCATAAGGGTCCCCATTTTTGTTGAAGGGCATTATAGCCGTCAACGATTCGATCGTTTTGTTAGCATACCCTGCCGTTCATTAACAGAGCGGGAGTCTTGAACCAATTATACCTTGACAGGGCACCCGCCCTACTTCAGAATTTGGTTCAGCAGCCAATGGTGTCTGCTGCGAGCAACCCTTTTCTCATTTTTCAGATGATAGGGGAGACAATTATGTTTAATCCTGAAAAACTGCTTGGTGGACTGATCCGCAGCAGCACCCGGGGCAGTCGGGGTGGACTCGGGGGTCTGGTTTCAGGTGGCGCCGCCCTGGGGGTATTGGGTGTGGCCATGGAAGCCGTTGAGCATTACATGAATCAACCCAAGGGGACAGGCGCCTTACCCCAAACGCCTGGTGTGCCGCCGCCCATGCCCGGGTCCGCGCCACCGCCTCCACCGGTTTTGGGGAGGGCCTCGGCTGCTCCGCCACCGCCGCCCATACCGGGGAAACCGGTGTCTGTGCCCCCGCCACCGCTGGCCGGCGATCCGGCCGGCAACTCGGAGGCGGTGATTTTGATTCGGGCCATGATTGCCGCCGCCAATGCCGATGGCATCATCGACCAGGCGGAGCGGAACAATATCCTGAAATGGCTACAAGACGTTGATCTCTCGCCGGAGGAGCACGCCTTTGTTGTCCAGGAACTGCTCTCACCGGCGGATCTGGAAACGATCGTCAGCAACATAAACCGCCCGGAACTGGCCCGACAGATTTATACCGTATCCCTGATGGCGATTGAGGTGGACACTGAAAAAGAGCGCCGGTACATGAATAAGCTTGCCAGCCGGCTGGGGCTGGATGAATCGACAGTCGAGCAGATCAATCGTAGCCTGGAACTGTGTTGAGGAGGGTCCAAGGGATCGAGGATTTAAGGATTATCAAGGGAAGAAAGGAATCCTGTCTTTTTAATCATCGACATCGCACATCGAACCACGTCTTCAACATTCGTGATTGGATATTGGACATTCTGCGGTTCGCTTTTTCCCCGTCCCCTCGACTCCTCGGATCCTTGAACCCTTTTCTTGATTAGGAGGTCCCCTAAATGACCCAATGGTATCTAAGCTTTGACGGCAATCAAGCCGGCCCCATGGATCTGTCCCAGGCCATCGGCCAGGCCCGGCAGAATCCCAATGGTTTTGCGTGGCGGGACGGGTTTGCCGAGTGGGAGCCCATTGCCAGCATCGCCGAACTCAATCCGGCACCCGGTGTGCCGGTGCCCGCACCCCCCCCGGCCGCGGTTCCCCGTGGGGGCGCGGACGAAATCGACTTCAAGATCTTCGGTGCCGAAATGCAGTTCGTCGAGGTGGAACTGGACCCCGGCGAAAGTGCCGTGGCCGAGGCCGGCGCCATGATGTACAAGGACAGCACCATCGAGATGCAGACCGTATTCGGGGACGCCTCGTCGCCTTCTGGTGGCGGCGGCGGATTCATGGACAAGCTCATGGGGGCGGGCAAAAGGCTGCTTACCGGTGAAAGTCTGTTCATGACCGTGTTCACCCACACGGGCCAGAGCAAGGGCCATGTGGCCTTCGGCGCCCCTTATCCAGGCAACATCATTCCGGTTCCTCTGCCCAGCGTCAATGGCTGCTTGATCTGCCAGAAGGACAGCTTCTTGTGTGCGGCCAAGGGGGTTTCCATCGGTATCTTCCTGCAGAAAAAGATTCTTACCGGCCTCTTCGGCGGCGAGGGTTTCATCATGCAGAAACTGGAGGGGGACGGCATGGTTTTCGTTCATGCCGGCGGCACCGTGGTGGAGCGGCAACTCAAGCCCGGCGAGGTGCTGGATGTGGACACCGGCTGCATTGTGGCCCTGGAAAAATCCGTGAATTTGGACATCCGCCAGGCGGGCAACATCAAGACGGCCCTGTTCGGCGGCGAGGGACTCTTTTTCGCCACCCTTCAAGGGCCGGGCAAGATTTGGCTCCAATCCCTGCCATTTTCTCGGCTGGCCGGCCGGATGCTCCAGGCCGCTCCCCAGCGTGGCGGCAGCCGGGGCGAAGGATCCATCCTGGGGTCTTTGGGCGGACTTATAGACGGTGACAACCGGTTCTGAAAAGAAGTCCTCTGAAAAATGTCTTTGGGTCCAATCTCTGCGTTGGCGGCGCGTTTCAATTCCTCGACATACCCAAGTATGCCTGCGGATTGAAAAGCGGCACCGCCTTGACCTTGAACCCAAATCCTTTTTTTCAGGGGACTTCTATCCATTGGGAGTTTTAGGTTTGGGGATTGAAATCGCTTCGGCGCCCAAAGGAATCATCCCACAATTCCTTAATCCCTCAATCCACTAATTAGGCTTTCTCGAACGCCTCGACCATCACCTTTTCATACCACCCGTTCAGTCGCCACCCTTCCAGAAAACCGTTATGTCCGCCACAGGGCTGGACGATCAGGCGGGTCGCAGGACTGGTGTGCAGGTCGTAGAAATCCTCCACAGGAATAATAGGATCGTCTTCAGCCGTGATGATGGTGGTGGGGACGGTGATGCCCTGAAGGTCGTTGTTGATGAGCGTATAACCCTTGAAATAGGATGTGGCGCTGTCATAATCGCTGTACCGTGCCAGGAGTTGTTCGGTCATCTCTCGGATATTGTCCACGTTCATGATGGCGGAAAAGTCGTATTGTTCCGGGAATAAACGCTGTTTGACAGCCAGGGAGCGCCGCCATTTTTTGAGAAAGTATTTCAGAATAAACCGGCTGTTGTCGATGCGGTCCGTGGCCTTGTCCGGATTCAGCACGGGGCTGATGCTGATGATTTGCTTCAAATTGCAGATGGGTTGCATGGCGCAGCGTTGGGCGATGCGCAGGACAAAATTGCCGCCCAGTGAGAATCCGGCAAGCAACACCGGCCTTGCATGTTCGGCCTCGCTGATCTGGCGGACCGCATCGAAGACTTCATCGAGGAGCACCGCGTAAAAAATTCCGGTGTTCAGGTGGTGGCTGGGGCCGTGGTCCCGGAGGTTGAGACGGAATACATCAACACCGCGGCTGAAGAGAAAGCGGCCCGTGGTACGGATATAGGTGGAGTTCGAACTGCCTTCCCAGCCGTGAAGCAGAATTGCCAGACCTTTGCGATGGGGGCGGGGTTGACGGCTCATGGATCCCGACAGGCGCACCCCATCAGCGCTGGTGAGGATGGTCTCCCGGGCAGCGTCGACCATTGAATTTTTTCCCCAGGCACGCATGCCGGCGCTGGCCAGCGCGGTCTGGACGCCGGCCGGCTTCAGCCAAAAGGGCGGGTTCAAATTACCGGATTCCATCGATGGACGCTTGTCTCCCATTGTTTCAGGTAGGCAGGGAACGATCAGGCAACCTCTACCCAAACTGAGCGATTCACCTTTCTCGAAGAAATCGATTAATAACGATCACGGTTGGGTACCATCGATGGTTATATTCAAAAAGGTGAAACCCGTTGGGTTTGCCGATCTCATCACATCTTCGGCGTTAGCTATCGCCGCGCATAGTCCACTATAGCGCGACGACATCTGCCTTGAATCTGCGGCAAGCTCGACAATCGCTCAGATTGGGTTCTAATATCAATTTCTCATCCGGCGGTAAACCCTTGAAATCGAACCGTCCGGGCATTTCTATTGACAGAAACACGATTTGCAGCGTAAAACCAACTTTCGTGATGGTGTTGGCATCATTGAAGGTTTCGCCAAACCGCTTTTGCCGTGAAGGGCGGCGGGTTTTTTTTACTATCAAGGAGGAACGTGCATGAAACCCAAGAGCTTTATCCTGTCCAAAGATGAGATTCCCAGACAATGGTACAATATTCTGGCGGATATCAAGATGAACCCCCCCCTGGGGCCCGACGGCCAACCGATAAGCCCCGATATGCTGGCACCGGTGTTCCCCATGAATCTCATTGAGCAGGAGGTGAGTTCGGATCGCTGGATCAACATTCCCGAACCGGTTCTAGATGTGCTGTCCATCTGGCGGCCGGCGCCCTTGACCCGCGCCACTGCCCTGGAGAAAGCATTGGGTACGCCGGCGAAAATATACTACAAAAACGAAGGCATGAGTCCTCCGGGCAGCCACAAGCCCAACACGGCCGTACCGCAGGCATATTACAACAAGGTCTTCGGCATCGAGAAGATGACCACCGAAACCGGCGCCGGCCAGTGGGGCAGCGCGCTCTCCTTCGCCTGTTCCCAGTTCGGATTGACCTGCAAGGTCTACATGGTGCGTATCAGCTTCGATCAGAAGCCCTACCGCAAAGCCATGATGGAAACCTGGGGCGGCAGGTGCATCGCCTCCCCAAGCAATGAGACCAAAGCCGGTCGGGATGCCCTGGAAAGGGACCCCAACACCCCGGGAAGCCTGGGTATCGCCATTTCAGAAGCCGTTGAAGCGGCGGTGAGCGACACTTCAGGCAAAACCCGCTACTCGCTTGGCAGCGTGCTCAACCATGTCATGCTCCACCAGACCATCATTGGCCTGGAGGCCAAAAAACAATTCGACATGGCCGGTGACTATCCGGACATTGTCATCGGCTGCGCCGGCGGCGGCAGCAATTTTGCCGGCCTGGCCTTCCCCTTTGTTCTCGACAAAATGAACGGCAAGCAGATCGAGATCTATCCGGTGGAGCCCAAGGCCTGCCCCACCATGACGCGGGCCCCTTTTGCTTATGATCACGGCGACACCGCCGGTTACACACCGCTGCTGCCCATGCACAGCTTGGGGCACAACTTCGTGCCGGCGCCGATCCACGCCGGCGGCCTGCGCTACCACGGCATGGCGCCTACCGTCAGCCAACTGATCAACGAGGGATTGCTCACGCCCAAATCGGTGGGTCAGATGGCCGCCTACGAGGCCGGTGTCCTGTGGGCGCGGACCGAAGGCTTCATCCCCGCCCCAGAAACCAGCAACGCCCTGGCCCAGGTGGTGGCGGAAGCAAAGCAAGCCAAGGAAGAGGGCAAAGAGAAAACCATCGTGGTCAATTTCAGCGGGCACGGCCTGTTGGATCTGGGGGCCTACGACAAATTCTTATCCGGGGAACTGTTCGACTACGTCCTGGACGATGCCGAGATCGAGAAATCGACGGAAATTCTCAAAGATTACCCCAACCCCCAGAATATCAAGAGTACCTGATGGAAACGGAACGTCTTGAACGACGATGCCCCCGGCTGGGCGGCGACGTAGCCTTTGGCTACTGTAAAGTATGCGGAGAAGGCAAAACGCCTTGTTTCAAGGTGTTCGACTGCTGGTGGGAGCGTTTCGACGTGGTGGCGCACATGCAGGCCTGCCTTTCACCGGACGTCTTCGAAACGCTCTCTGACAGCCGTCCCCAGCCCAAAATGACCAGCCTGGTGGACTTGATCCACCAGGCCCAGGCGAGGGCCGCTCAGGACTAACATTCCACTTTCGAAAGACGAAAATTACAAAAAACAAAATGATCAATGTTCGCACCTATACGGCACAGGAAGCGATCACCCTGATTGGCGTATATGGTCCCTGGGGGCCATGGAACTGACGTGCAGGCAGCCCTTTCAAAACCAAAGCGTGTTCAGTCGCCGGGCGAAGAAATCGCCAACAGCATCAGCCACGGCATAGGGGTACTCGCCGCCCTGGTTGGAACGCCATTTCTCGTCATGCATGCCGCAAGGCACGGGGATGCCGGATTCATTGTCGGCACCATTGTCTTTTCCGCGTCCATGATCCTTCTTTATCTTGCCTCAGCCCTCTACCATGCGTGGCCAATCGGCAAAGTCAAACGCTGTTTTCGGATCATCGAGCATTCCGCGATCTTTATCCTTATCGCCGGCACGTACACACCGTTAACCCTTGGCATACTCCGCGGTGCATTGGGCTGGACGCTCTTCGGGATTATTTGGGGTCTTGCCATTGCCGGGGTAGTGCTAAAGGCATTCTATAAAACCGCCCATCCCATACTTTCCACCTGCCTTTATCTGCTGATGGGGTGGTTGCTCGTAATTGCGGTTAAGCCTTTAGTTGCCAGCATGCCCGCTAGGGGGCTGTTATTATTGATTGCGGGAGGCTTATCCTACACTTCAGGTGTCGCCTTTTTTGCAACCGATTCGCGGGTACCTTATGGCCACCTGATCTGGCATCTATTTGTCATCACCGGCACCACATGCCATTATTTCTTAGTCCTCTGGTATGCGGCCTGACGACCAATAAATATCCATCCTAATTTCAAACCTCCCGTATCCTCCAGCACCCATTCCCGCCATCAAGAAATGGTCATATGTGACCATTGGTCAAATATGACTCATCCTCCTCTTCAGTTAATGTTTCACAGAAAACGCCAAGTAACTAAATAAATATAAAAAATCAATCGGATGGGTGATGAAGCGCTGATATTAGATTCATGGCACAGAGATTGTAAACACATGAAACAGTGGATGGCAGCATAAGGACTCCCGTGGACCCCACACCTGCGCCGGCATGCATCTTCCATTCGAGCATATGGCGAGAACGGACACACGAAAAACTTCCGAAGCGAAGCTCGATGCACAATTCGGAAAATGGAACGCACAGATTGCTCTGCTCAAGGCTAAAGCGGACATTGGTAAAGTTATCGGCAAACAGGGCCGGACCGCCCAGGCCATGCGGACGCTTATCGGGGCCGTCTCCGCCAAAATCAACAAACGCACGGTGCTGGAAACCGTCGAATAGAGAACACCTGAACTGCACCAGCACGGAAAGATATGCAAGCTATGGAAAGCAGCGATGAAGGCAAGAAAAAAGAGCGAATGAGGCCCGGGACGAAGGCTGACTTTATCAGACGAATCGGCATGGAGCCGGACCTCGCCACGTTTTTGAACGAATTCACCGAAAGGCCCGAGATCTTCTTTTCACTGTCTTTGGACAGGTGCCATGAAATTGAATCTCAGATGGACACGATTTTATCTTCCATAGGGAAAGGTCAAGGTGGTGGGCACTCTGGAGGAGGCCCAGGGACATAAAACCATGACGGTCATCGAATTCGAGGAAATCAAGTAGCGTGTAAGCCAATCGGGCGTTCGCTATCGGGCAGACAGGAGGGCGCTTTGCCCACCCTCCTGCCCCACTACCGTGCGTAAGCTACAGGTATTGCCACCGGGCATGGCCAATTGGAACCAACCATTTTCCCCAGCCGGTGCTGTCCATCCCCCTGGTGGGCGGCACCGGCTGTTTCTTTTCCGGGATCAACGAGATAGTGCCAAAATAGGTCACATGTGACCATCGGTTGAATATGACCCTTTTTAGATGGCGATTAAGGGTGGCCCCGGGATGTTGGTTTAAACAATTACGTATAAATATCAAAAAGGTGGGTATCGTTAAAGTGCGTGTATGGTACCTGGCACAAAGATTGAAGATTCAGCTTAGAAGATATTGGCAAGACGATTTCAGTTGGCGTTTCTTTTTCTCTTCCGATACGCGATGGCGCCTCCAGGAAACCGCTGCCGACCGGAGTACCACCGCCGCCTGTCGTTCGCGATACGCTGCAGTTGTTCGACGTTCGCCAAGGAGGTGACCAATGAGACGCATCGTAAGCCTGGTTGCAGCGATATTGGCGCTGGCTGTCATGGGGGGCTGTATGCCGCATACCACCGGAGAAACACAGGTCGGTGTCAGGACCCGCAAATTGGGACTGATCAGTCCAAAGGGTGTTGAGGAGCAGGTTTACGCTCCCGGCGCCACCTATTTTTTTCTGCCGTTTATCAACGACTGGAATGTCTTCGACACCAAGCTGCAGAACCTGGAGATGACATTTTCGAAAATCAGGGGCGACCGCAGAAGTCAGGACGATCTGGTGTTCAAGACCATCGACGGCAACGACATCAGCCTGGACGTGATCATCGCCTATCGCATCGATGCGAGCAAGGCGCCCTATATTCTCCAGTACGTGGCCCGCGACGACGTTACCTTGCGCGATACCATCGTCCGGACCGTCGCACGGAGCAAACCGCGCGATATTTTCGGCGAACTCAAGACCGAGGCGTTCTATGTGGCCGAGGCCCGCGAGGCCCAGTCCACCAAAGCCAAAGATGCGCTTCAGCAAATCTTGGGACCCATGGGTATCGTCATCGAAAAAGTGCTGACCAACGACTATCGCTTCAACCCTGAATATACCAAGGCTATCGAGGACAAGAAAGTGGCAGATCAGCAGGTAGAGAAAAACAAGTCGGCCCAACATGCGGCCACCGAGGAATACAAGCGCAAACTGGAAGAGGCCAAAGGTGAAGTCAACAAGATGGTCGCCGATGCCGACGGCCGGTACCTCAAGGAAAAGATCGAAGCTGATGTTTACCAGGAGCAGCAGCAGCTATTGGCCAAGGCGATCCAGGCCGAAGGCATCGCGGAAGCCAAGGGTATCCAGGAAATGAACAATGCCCTGGCCGGATCGGGCGGTGAAACGATCGTGAAGCTGAAAATTGCCGAGGCACTCCAGGGCAAACGCATCATCCTGCTGCCGGTTTCTGAGGGCGGCATGAACCTCAAGACCACCGACATCAACCGGCTGATCGAAACCTTGGGTGTCAAATCACTTTCCGGTGCTCAATAACGGCGGCAGTTGAGCGAACAACCGAACCATTCATGAAAGGACACAGCATGTCAGAATACTTAGAATCCAAGGATATCAAACAATTAATGGCCGAGGCCGATGAACTGGTCAAACGGATTGATGCCGATGCCGTTAAAAACATGAAAGAGGAGCATCGCCTGCAGGTTGAAATACATGCGCAACACCTGAAAAAGATCCAATCAGCAGTTCAGGCTCAAATGTCTTAGTTATA
>JAQYWF010000427.1 GCA_030145105.1 Desulfosarcina sp. | reverse complement strand
GGGGAAGTGGCCATTGTAGTTGGGGTGTATGCGCGCTCCTTTCAGTTCATATAAACCCTGAGCAATGCTCAAAGGGTCATAAGAAACAATAATCAACTTAGCCAAAGGAGGATGAGGATGGTTGACATGGATTATGGACAGATGCCTGAGGTCGGGCAGATTGCGATTGTAGTAAAGAATAGGGACGAGGCCGTTCAATGCTATTCCAAGATGTTTAACATTGGACCTTTTGTGAGTTTGGAATATTGCCCAGAGAGAGCAGTAATGAGCGCCTCCGGTTTTCAAAACGCTGCGGCCTTGATCTGAGCCACAAGCTACCATTTGTGAATGGACACCGACATATCAAGCCGGAGGGCGGAACCCAGAACTCAGAACCCGGAAGGCGTGAGGCGTGAGGCGCAAAACCCAGAACCCAGAACCCAGACCCGGAAGGCGTGAGGCGTAAGGCGTGAGGCGCAAACCCCGAACCCCGAACCCCGAACCCAGAACCCAGAACTCAGAACCCAGAGGCACCAAACTAAAAAAGCGCCCCGCAACGGGAGGCGCTTTCAATTATCCACGCAATGCGTCGATGCGCTAAATATTGATGAACTTGTAAAATGTCGCATTTCCGACGGATTCGTAAAAAGCCCGAGATCAAGGCTTGGTAATCCTGAGGAATGAGGCGTACTTACGGTACGCCGCAGTGACGAAGGATAAAGCGTAACGCAGATATCGGGTTTTTTGTGAATCCGTCAAATCTTATAGATCACCCGTCTCTCGGTGATAATGATATCGACATGCTTGTCGTGGGATTCCATGGGCACCTGGGGAATCAGCTGTCCCTCGAAGACCAGACCCACCTTGCGGGTGGTCATAGGCAGGTCGGGGATGACCCGGTCGTAGTATCCGTCACCGGATCCGATCCGCCCACCTTTTTCATCCATGGCGATTCCGGGAACGATGGCGATATCAATTGAATCCAGCGGAACCGGCTTGCATTTAGCCGGGTTCGGTTCGAGAATGCCCCGCGGGCCAATGACCAGATCCTTATCCGGGTTGTCCACTTTCATCAGTTTCATTTTGGATTTGGCCGTATCAAAGGCGGGAAGCACCACGATTTTGTTGAAATCATACGCCCGTTTGATGATGGCATCCGTAGCCACTTCATTTTCGGTATTCACGTAAAGCATGACGATCTTGGATTCGAGGAAGTTGGCGAACTCAAATAGGCGATTTTCGATAACGCGGGTATTTGCTTCGAGCATATCGCTGGCAAGTGAATTGAAGAAAGTCGATATTCCATTTCTGATTTCCTGCTTTTTTTCCCGGACTTCATCCATTGACATCTCCATCTTTGTTTTTTTGTTATCCAGTCGAAAATAATAGCCCTGAATCGCTGTCCCCTTACCGTGAAAAATTTTGGGAGAGGGATCATATTGATGACAACAACCGATTTTTTCGGCCGCTCACACCCACGGCTGCCAGCCGCCTGAGAGATGCGCCTTATCACGGCTCAACCGGCAATCATCATTGACTAATTAGACCACTTGGGATAAGCTTTTGCTTGATTTTGCTTCGGTGTTCGCCTTTCATCGGCATAGCCGTTCACCACCCCTTAACGAGCTGTCACCGCACCCTAAAACCAGATGTATGGCTTCGTTTAAACGCGATTTTGGATAATAAGGACAAATATGCTGGAAATCAAGCTCGTCAGAGAAAATTTGGAACTGGTCAAAACAGCCATGCAAAACCGTGGAACGGCCTTTGATTGGGCGGCTTTTCAAGCCCATGACGCCCGGCGAAAAACGATCCTCTTTGAATTGGAAGAACTTCGCCGCCAGCGTAACCTTGTGTCTGGCGAGGTCGCCCGGATGAAACGCAACGGAGAAAATGCCGACGCCATCATCGACCAAATGCGGGATGTGTCCACCACCATCAAGAACTTGGAAAAAGATCTGGGAGAAGGTGAATCGGCCATCAACGAAATGATCATGGCCATGCCCAACATCCCCCACGCAAGCGTGCCGGTGGGCAAAAATGAAATGGAAAATCCGGTGATCAAAACGGTGGGTGAACCCACTGCCTTTTCCTATGCGCCCTTGCCCCATTGGACCATCGGGGAAAATCTGGGAATTCTGGATTTCACCCGCGCCGCCAAAATCGCCGGTGCACGCTTCCCCCTCTACCTGGGCGCGGGTGCACGCCTGGAACGCGCGTTGATCAATTTCATGCTGGACTTGCACACCACCGAACACGGGTACAAAGAGGTCCTGCCGCCGTTTATCGTCAACCGGAAAAGCATGACCGGCACCGGCCAGCTACCCAAGTTCGAGGCGGACCTCTTCAAGCTTGAGGGGTTGGACTATTTTCTCATCCCCACTGCGGAAGTTCCGGTCACCAACATCTATCAGGAAGAGATCCTGGACGTATCCCAACTGCCGGTATATTTCACGGCATACACACCCTGCTTCCGCTCCGAAGCCGGGTCCTACGGCAAAGATACGCGTGGATTGATCCGACAGCACCAGTTCAACAAGGTGGAACTGGTCAAATTCACTAGGCCGGACACCTCTTATGAGGAACTGGAGTCGCTCCTGGACAATGCTGAAACCGTGCTTCGCCGTCTTGAACTGCCCTACCGGGTGATCACTCTGTGTACCGGAGACATCGGTTTTTCCGCAGCCAAAACCTATGACATCGAAGTGTGGATGCCGGCCCAGGGCGTCTATAGGGAGATATCCTCATGCAGCAACTTCGAAGATTTCCAGGCCCGGCGGGCCGACATCCGCTTTAAAGAAAAGGGCAAAAAAGGCACCCGGCTGGTCCATACCTTGAACGGCAGCGGACTGGCCGTGGGCAGAACCCTGGCGGCCCTGTTGGAAAACTGTCAACAGGAGGACGGCACTGTCGTCATCCCGGATGCGCTCAGACCATACATGGGCGGAACGGAAATGATTCACACGTGAGACGCGATCAATTCCCGGAAGAGATCCAGCCGAACCTGATCCCTGAACCCGGCGGAGAACTGGTATATCGATGCCTGGGTTGCCGTGGCGAACACGGCATCGAGTCCCTGCTCTACACCTGCCCGGACTGCGGCAGCGTACTGCTCATCCATGACCGGCAGTTCGATCGGCTAAAGGCGATTGACGGCGAGCATTGGCAGCGGATTTTAGACTACCGGCGCATGCTCAAGATCCCAGCGTTAAAGGGCATCTACCGCTACCACGAGTTCATCGGTCCCGTCATCCCTCTGGATTCAGTGATTTACCTGGGAGAGGGCCACACCCCTGTGGTGGAAGCCAACAGCCTTCTCCAGGCCAAAGCAGGCATGCGTTTTTTTTATAAAAACGACGGTCAGAACCCCAGCGCATCCTTCAAGGACCGGGGAATGGCCAGCGCCCTGAGCTACATCAATTATCTCATCCGTCAGGGGCTGGTCGACCAGGTGCTCTCCATCTGTGCGTCAACTGGGGATACCAGCGCCGCCGCGGCACTCTATGCCGCATATCTAAATCCCCGCATCAAGTCGGCGGTCCTGCTACCGCACAAGAAAGTAACCCCCCAGCAACTCTCCCAGCCGCTGGGCAGCGGAGCGGATGTCTTCGAGATCCCCGGCGTGTTCGACGATTGCATGAAGGTTGTCGAAGCCCTTTCCGAGCAGTACAACGTAGCCCTGCTCAACTCCAAAAATGCCTGGCGCATATTAGTGTTGCGAGATTCCACAATTTTACGCATTGCTGGCCGTGTGCAGGGAGTTCCAGGAGAAAGCTGAAAAGCCCGGCGAATCGCCTGTGTCTCGGCTGAGTAGTGGTTGAAACGGCTCAGGGCGATGGATCTGACTCTGAGAATGAGGTC